>JACMMB010000288.1 GCA_014379305.1 Akkermansiaceae bacterium | reverse complement strand
GTGACCGGTTTGCGCGGCTTCCATGCAGGTTTCCATCGCCTCGCGATCCCGAATTTCCCCGAGGAGGATGATGTGGGGAGCCTTCCGCAGGACGTCCTTGAGGCCTTGGCGGTAAGAGTGCAGGTCCCGGCCGACTTCCTGTTGGGTGACGATGCTGGGAGATGGAATCCGGTGGCCGGGATAGTCCGGGTCATCCATGTCATCCGGGTATTGATACTCGATGGGATCCTCGACGGTGACGATGTGCTTGGGATGGTGGCGGCGCGCCCAGTCGATGAGCGAGGCGAGCGTGGTGGATTTCCCGGAACCGGTCGGGCCGGTGACCAAGCAGAGTCCGGCGCGCTTGAGAACGCCGTGGCGCAGGGTGTCAGTGGTATCGGGATCGATACCTAACGATTCAAGCTCAGGAATGAAGTCGTTGAGAATCCGGCAAGTGACGCCGAGGCCTGAGGAGCTAAGGTGGGCTTGAATCCGCAAGCGGCCGGAGCGCTCGCCGTCGTTGCCCATGGGAATGCCGTCGCAGGAGAAGTCAGCTACCCGGGTTTCCGAAAACGACTTGATCGCGAGGCGGATTTTTTCCTCGACCCGCATTTCCATGCCTTGGTCCTGGCCGAATCCGTGACTGCCGCTTTCCCGATTGGTGATGAGCTCCTTGAGGATCTCGTCCATGTGAGCAGCGGAGAGGATGCCGAGAAAATCGAGTTTCTCCATGCCCTTGTTGGTATGGATGTAAACCGGCCGGTCGGCGCGCATCTGGATGTCGGAAACGCGGAGCTCGCGACAGACCCGGAAAATGATGCCCAGCAGATCCGTGCCCCGCATGCCCTGCATGAAACGCACCGGCGCGGCTGCCGGGGCATAACCCGGAAGTGGCGGTGGTTCGATGGTGGCGGAGTAAACGGACATCTTTTAGTCGGTGCTGGAATTATGGAAACTGGAAAGCTGGGCAGTCAGTTCGAGGCCTGAGGCTGGTGTTTTCCTTCGAGGCGGAGGATGGTTTTCTCGCAGGCCTCGCGGATTTTCCGGATAAAGCTGTAGCGGTCCTCGCACTCGTTGATGCGTTGGGTGGAGATCAGGTCCCAGTGTTTGGTTTCGTCCCATTCCTTGGCGAGCGAGTCGTAACGGGCGAGGCTGTAGTCGAGCACTCCCAGGAACTGGCGCATCTGGGTCGTGTTGAATTTAGGCCGCTCTTCCTGTTGGTCGGCGAACATGAATTGCAGGATGTTGGTCGCTGCTGCTGCGGCGGTGAGGGCCGGGCGGGGATCGTGCTCCTGCTTGAGGCAGTATTCGATGGTTTCCTCAGCGAGTTTTGCGACGGGCTGGTTCAATTCCCTGCGAGTGCCAATGGCCGGCTCGGAGAGGAAAAAGTTGAGGGAGTTGTAGTTGCCGTAGTGGGCAGGGTCGAGCTGATAGGCGAAGCGCAGCTTCTCTTCGGTCTGGCGGCGAAGATAGAGCTTGTGGGCATCGCTCGTCGCTTTGGGGTTCGTGCTGATGGTCTCGAGCTTCTCCAGCGAGCCGAGAAAGGTCTCAAACTTCTGGCCCAGCGTGGGCTTGACCTTGGCGAGTTCAGCCTTGGTGGCAGGTAACGCTTCGGGTTGAGGAATACGGAAGATTTTCGGAGTCGAAAAGTCGGTGTTGGCAACCGGTGCTTTACCGTTGCAGGAAGCGCAGGCCTTGCCATTGACATGCCGGTGGACTCCCGTGCCCATGGATCCGTGGAAATAAGTGTCGATGGGCCCCTGCATGGCCATGGCGAAAACCTCACCATAGGGGCTGCCATTGATCCCCATGGGATTGAGAGGCACGCTCAAGTTAGGGTTGGTGGCCAGAGGGCGTCCGGCAAACGCCCAGGCGAACATGCCTGCGCCGATGAGGCAGAGGGAGATTGCGTGGGTAGAGTGGCGTGACATAAAAGGAGATTTGAGAATGGAATTCAGGCGGAAACCTTGGTGCGGAAGGTGAGGCGGGACAGGCCCAGATAGACTCCCATGATTCCGCTGAAGTAGAGAACCACGTTCCAGAAGCCATCAACCGGCAGGGAACCTCTTTTGAAGAGCAGTCGCTGTGTGAGATCCGCGAAACTGTAGTGGGGCGAATAGACCCAGAGACTCCGGAGAATCGGGTTTTCCTCGAGCTTAAGCATGTGTTCGATGTAGCCCACTCCGTAGAGTCCGTAGATCGCGATGAACAAGGTGACGGTGAAGCCGGTGATGCCACCGAATCGCGAGGCGATGGCGGTTGCTAGAGCAAGCAGAGGGGCCATTACCAAGAGAAAAAGCGCGGTATATTGGAGGTTCAGGATCCACCACATCGAGCGCTCGGCGGCATCCGCCGGAGCGGCTCCGAATTGGGAGACCAGCGCGGTGATGATGGCCAGCGGCGCGACGAAGGAGAAAACGGCAAGCCAGATTTCCAGAAGTTGGCGGGTGGCGGAAACCCCCGTGGTTTGGAAATATTCGCCGACACCGGTTTTAGCGTTGGTTTCACCTTCGCGAGCGGCGGTGAAGAGTCCCCAGAGGAGGGTGCACGTCCAAAGCGTGCCCCAAGCTGCCAGAATTCTTGCAGGTTGAATGAGAAGCGGTTTTTCGGTGGCGCTGGAAATCATTGGCAGCGCGAAAGGGAGAGCAGTCACCGCAAAAGCGCAGATCGCCCAGGCTTTACGCTGGAGGATGGTGGCAAATGTAAGTCGGAAGAGTCTCATGGCTTCGGTCGGATTTCTGAGTCAGTTCATCAAGGATTTAAGGACGCTCCAGGTTTGGCCTTCTTCATGGAGGTGGCGGGCGCTGTTGCCCTCGATCATCAAGGCGCTTGGCATTTCCATCGCATCGTAGTCGGGATGGCAGCTCACCAGGCGCAGGACGTTGGCGGAGGACTGTTTCCAGATTTCCTCGAAGGCTTGGCGGGCAAAGGCGTCGAGACCGCTGAACGGCTCGTCGAGAAGAAGGATGTTCCCGCAGTCCGGCTTCACCGAAAACTCGGCCATGATCAGGCTGGTCTTGCGACGGTTTCCGGTGGAAAGGCGGCCATAGGGCTTTTTGACATCCAGTTCAATGCGGTTGGCGAGCTCGAGGGCCTCCTGCAGGCGGGTTTTGGGAAGAAGCATCCGGAAGACCATGGCAGCGGTGATTTCGGGATCGAAGCGGAGATCTTCCGGGAGATACTGGATAAACCCATCAACGCGGAAATTTCCGGAAACGGCTTTCTGAGTGCCGGCGAGTGTTCGCAGGAGAGTGGTTTTTCCGCGGCCATTGCGGGCGAGCAGGAAATGGGTGCCGCCGGTGAGTTCAACCTCTTGTCTGAAACGGGCGAGAGGCTTGCCGTAGCCAATTTCAAGACCGGAGTCGAGATGGATGGATGGGGCTTGAAAATTCATCGTTTGGATTTCAATTCGTTGTGGTTCTAGGTCGTTCCGCCAGAATGTCAAGATGTCTTAAATATCTGCTTCGCTAACCTTTCCGATGAGTAAAATAATCCTGCTAACTTGGCAATCTTTTTTTGAACATTATACGCGATCGCGTGTCATGTTTTAAAAAATCCACAACCGGGGTCGGCGGAAACCCTCGAAATCCAAGGAAAGTCAGGGATCCGGGGGTATGTAAAAAAACCCCGAATTTTTTCTTCGTGACGCGAAGAAGGAGGTGGGTAGAACTCCCGCAGCGGAATATGGCGGGAAAGTTAACTTATCAACAGGCAGGGGTGGACACGCGTAAAGCAGCCGCTCTGGTGGGAGATATCGGCACTCATGTGCGAAGAACTCAGCAGACTCGCAGGTTGTGGGGAGCTTTCGGGCTTTTTGCAGCGTGTTATGATCTCAGTGGTTACAAGGAACCCGTCATGATGACCGGCTGCGACGGTGTCGGGACCAAGCTGGAACTGCTGCTTGAGCACGATCTCCTTGAAACCGCAGGCAAGGATCTCGTGGCGATGAGCGTGAATGACATCCTCACCACCGGAGGCGATCCGCTACTTTTCCTGGATTACATCGGCATCGCGGCGCTCCATGAAGAGAAAATTACCCGGTTGATTTCAGGCATGGCCGATCATCTTGAAGCCTGTGACTGCATCCTCGCGGGAGGTGAAACCGCGGAAATGCCCGG
>JACMMB010000287.1 GCA_014379305.1 Akkermansiaceae bacterium | reverse complement strand
GCGGCGGATTTCGTCCCGACCAAGTTGCCAAACAACGAATTTGTGAAGGTATCAGGGACAAGGCCGGTGGTGAACTTGGTCGTGACGCCATCATTGTAGGTGAACTTGGTGGTGGCGTTCGGAGCAAGCGGATTATAGCTCGTGACGATTTGTGTCTGGCCGACTGGCGCGACTCCGGTGTAGGGGGTGAATGTGAACCCGACCTGATGGATCCGCGCGGCGTAGTTTGAAAAGAAGGCGGGATTCGGGCCAGCGGCGTCCTTGTTGAAGCCACGGTCGGGAAGGATATTGAATGTCCCGGAGAAGCTATTGCCGCCGGTGGAGATGAAGTTCGAGATGGAGAGACCGGAAGCCGCACCGAATGTTTCACCGAAGGAATCCACAGTGTTGCCGGAGAGGCGACCGGCACCCACAAGACCGTTGTTAACGAATGTGGTTCCATTCAGAATGCCGCCTGGATCGGCTGCAAGCTGTGGCGTGAGATATTGGGCATTGGCGGCGGTGGCCGTGACGACAAGTAGGAGGTAGTGTAGTTTCATAATTTGAAGCGTGGCCAAATTATGGTTCCCGCCATGTCGGGGAATTATGTTATTGAAACGAATTCGTCACTTAACGAGCGAACCTGTTTTGACGGAACGAAACCCCGGCCTGACGGGAACCCCGTGTTTGGCAAAGTGGATCTTGGCCTCGCCGACGGTGTATTTCCCGAAATGAAAGATGCTTGCGGCGAGGACCGCATCGGCTTTGCCTTTTTCCAGAACCTCAACCATGTGATCAAGGTTTCCCGCACCGCCGCTGGCGATCACGGGGATGCCGATGGACGTGGAGATGGCGGCGGTAAGCTCGCAGTCGTAACCAGCCTGGGTGCCATCGGCGTCCATCGAGGTCAGGAGGATTTCGCCCGCGCCGCGCCGCCACACTTCCCTCGCCCACTCGACGGCATCGAGCTGGACGGGAGTGCGGCCGCCGTGGGTGTATACCTGCCATTTGCCGGGGGCCTGCCGTTTCGCATCGATGGCGACGACTATGCATTGGCTACCGAAGGTTTTAGCGCCTTCATCCACCAAGCCGGGATTGGTGACGGCAGATGTGTTGATGCCGACTTTGTCCGCTCCGGCCTGGAGCATCGAGTGCATGTCTGCGACCGAGCGGATACCCCCGCCCACGGTTAGGGGGATGAAGCATTGCTCCGCGGTGCGGCGGACGACATCGACCATGGTATTGCGGGCATCCGATGAGGCGGTGATATCGAGAAAAACGAGTTCGTCGGCCTCCTGGGCATTGTAGGCGATAGCGCATTCGACGGGATCGCCCGCGTCGATGAGGTCGAGGAAGTTGATGCCTTTCACGACGCGTCCGGCGGTGACATCAAGGCAGGGGATGATGCGTTTGGCTAACATGTGGAACCATTTACAGCTTGGAGAGGAGATAGGTTTCCTTGCTGTCTTTTACCGACCAGCCAAGGGTCGAGAGTTCATCGCGGAGCCTGTCGGAAGTTTCCCAGTCATGATTGGATCGGGCAGCCCAGCGGGTTTCAGCAAGTGCCTTGATCGCGGGTGGCGCATGGACCTCTGATGTGGAAATTTCAGGCAGAGCGATGCCGAGGGCTTTGAGAATACGGTTGAGACCGGCTAAGGCGGCGGCGGCATCGATTCCAGTGAGCCGTGATGATTCCCGGAGCGCGGTGAAGATATGGCCGAGGGCGGCGGGGATGTTGAGATCGTCATTGAGCGATTCCCAAGCGGGCTGGAAAGGGCCGAATTCCGCCGAGGGCAGCATGGTTTCGCCGCCCATGTTTTCTGCAAGTCTGGCTGCGGATTTGGCGAGGTTGTGAAGGGCTTCCCTCGCTCCGGAAAGCGAGTCCAAGGTGAAGTTGAGCTGTTTGCGATAGTGAGCGCCGATGAGAACGTAACGGACCTCCATGGAGGTGAAGCCTTTCTCCTGAAGGTCGGCGAGTGTGTACATATTGCGGAGGGATTTTGACATTTTCCCGCCATCGACCAGGAGATGGGCGATGTGGAACCAATGGGCGGCGAAGTTACCTCCGCAGGCGCACTTGCTCTGGGCGATTTCGTTTTCGTGATGTGGGAAAACCAGGTCAACACCCCCTGAGTGGAGGTCAAAGGAATCGCCCAAATATTCGGCAATCATGGCGGAGCATTCAAGGTGCCAGCCGGGACGGCCCTTGCCCCATGGCGAGTTCCAGAAGTTTTCGCCATCCTCATCGCGGTGCGCTTTCCAGAGGACGAAATCGGAAATACTCGCTTTGTCGTACTCATCCGCATTGGCGCGCGTGTTCTGGGTTTTTCCCAAGTCGAGTTCGCGCTCTTCCAAGTGGGAAAGTTTGCCGTAGGTCGGGAAGGATGAGATTTTGAAATAGACGGAGCCATCTTCCGAAGTGTATGCGTTGCCTTTTTCAAGCAAGGTTTCGATCATGCTTACCTGTTGCGGGATGTGCTCGACGGCGCTTGGCTCGATGTGAGGCGGCAGACAGGAAATTGCCGCGCAATCGGCGTGGAATTTTTCCTTCCAGTGATCGGTAAACGCTTTGAGGGATTGACCGGCGGCCATGGAGTCGCGGATGGTTTTGTCATCTATATCGGTGATGTTTCGGACGTGGAGGGTGCTGATGCCGCCGGTTTCCAGCGTTCTGCGCAAAACATCCTGAAGCACGAAGGTGCGGAAATTTCCGATGTGTGCGGGGCCGTAGACAGTCGGGCCGCAGCAGTAAAAGCGATAGGTCCTGCCATCAATGGGCTGGAGCTCCCGCCCCCTGCGGATGAGCGTGTCGAACAACTGCATTGGGGCTTTTATGTAGGCGATCCGAAAGATGAAAGGCGAGACTCAGAAAAATTTTGGAAAAAACAGTTTCAGTGACCATTTCACATTCGTCACTAGCTGATCAGTTTTTTCGTAAACGCCTTTGCGAGGATTTTGACTTGTGGCATTTGAAGGAGCTCCGAATGATTTCCAACCAAATCCACTATTTCCAATTCCGCCGCCAGCTCTTTCCAATGCGCGTCATAGGAGGCTAAATATGAGGTGTGATGCCCATCGCGACACCGGCACAAATATACCTTTACCGAGTCCTGCTTGCTTATCAAATGACTCGTGAAGCTATTTCTTATTCTGGAGTGGGAATCGTTATGTATCAAAACTTCATGGATTGCATTTTTGCCAGCCGATTTCATATCAATTAGTTGCCGGGTTTTAATTATAACCGCTGAGCTTACCAGAGAGAAACGTTCGGAGAATTCCAGAGAATGCGAATATCGAAATCGATACCATGCTTTCTTCACAAGTTCAGGCAAATTTGAGCGCTTGTATGGTCTCTCTGACTGAAACGATGGCTCTAAAAGAAAAACAGATTCACAAGGTGCCGAGTTATCGTTCAATGCGGAAGCAAGTTCCCACACAAGCAGAGCGTCAATGGAATAGCCAAACAGGTGAATCTTTCCCATGGGTTTTTCCTCACCGGATAGTGCCTCGACCAAGGATTGGAGAATCGATTTTTTGATATCCGCTACATCTCCTTCCTCATTCAAGTTCGAAACTTCCAAGGCGTAGAAGCCGATCGAAGAATCCAAGCTTTCTACTAATTTATGATAGCTATGCAGAGGCAATGCGAATAATAAAACCGTCACGATAACAGGAGTATTTTGATTGTAGTTATCCGGAATCTTCAACGGACTTAATATACAACGGCGCGTTTTTCCAAATGCCTTTAGAGTAGCTAAATGAGCCGCAAGCGAGGATGGGGTTGGATATCTAAAAAGGTCGGAACCGGTGATCCTGAAATCGGTCATTGTCTCGACCTGAATTTGCAACCTGACCGCGTTGAGGGAATCACCTCCGAGAGTGAAGAAATTCTCATCCGGACCCACCTCCGGAATGCCCAGAATTTCCTGAAAAATCCCAACGATTACAGAGTCCAGAGGCCTCTCCATATCTGAAGGAGGAGCAACTAAAGAAGTTTTAATCCGGGAGAAACGGTTGCGGGCATCTTCTGTCAGTACCTTGCGTTTGATCTTACCCAGGTCAGTTCTGGGGATTGCATTCTGGCGGTAATAGATCCTCGGGATAATAGCGGCAGGTAAATTTTTACTTAAAAAAGCGCGGAATTCGGAAGAGTCAATCTGCCTATTCGAGCAGTAGTAAGCGACAAGATCACGGTTTTCGCCCTTTTCCAATGCAACAACTGCAGAATCTTCCACCTCCGAATGTTGACCAATCGCCAGTTCGATCTCTTCCAGTTCGACCCGATAACCCCGGATTTTGACTTGATTATCGATACGCCCGGAAAAGACAAGCCGCCCGTTTTCATCAAGGTATCCCTGATCGCCGGTCCTATATAACAGACCTTCGCCAGAGGGAGGGGAGATGAATTTTTCCCTCGTGTGTTGAAGATCGCCAAGATATCCGCGACCCACGCCCGAACCGCCAATAACAATCTCACCGATAAAACCATGAGGTAATAAACGCATCAATGGATCGGTCACAAATACCCGGGTTCCCGGCAAAGCCGTTCCGATAGGAATCGCACTTTCTGGTGTCGGATCACCCGGTCTGAGTAAGAACAGGGTGGTGACGCAGCTGGCCTCGCTGGGGCCGTAAGCATTGATCCATAAGAGGCTTTTCCCAGCGTTTTCCCGCCACTGCGCGAGCACAAGCGGATCTGTCTTTTCCATACTGCAGACCACCGCACGCAGGTGACTTGGGGTATCGTGCCCGCTTAGGTTGCAATATCGGACCCATTGTTTCCAGACCGAACTGGGAAGACCAAGGACCGTTATACGATACTTTTCCAAAGCTTGGTTAAACTCCGCAAAGCCTTTTTTGATCAAGCCCGCGTCAAGATGAAGTCCCGATCCGGAACACAGGTAGAGCATCACCTCCAAAACAAATGTATCACTACCCGCCGATGCGGACTGATAGCGGACATCGCCCTGGCCTTGTTGCAGAACCTCAGAGTAGCCGTCCAGCATGTTCGTCACGGCCCCGTGTTCAATCATGACCAGCTTGGGAGTTCCCGTTGTTCCGGAAGTGGCCACCACATACG
The DNA here is from genome assembly GCA_014379305.1 of Akkermansiaceae bacterium. Classification (GTDB taxonomy): domain Bacteria; phylum Verrucomicrobiota; class Verrucomicrobiia; order Verrucomicrobiales; family Akkermansiaceae; genus Luteolibacter. The sequence continues at coordinate 1,422 of JACMMB010000287.1, read as the reverse complement.
CCAGATTGGTTGGTTTGATGTTTGAAACCTCCATGTCTTGGGCGGGTGATTGTGGCCCAGCTTGTATTCTCTGAAAATCATTGTGCAAGAAACCTGCCGCCAGCTGCAGGCTTTCATCAGAAATGTAAAAACGTGAGCCTGCCTGAGCCATGAGCCCGGCCTTGCGATGATCCGGGATAAGTTCTGAAATGATGAGGAAAGCCCCTCCCGCAAGCAGAACTCCAAACATGGCGGCAACTGTATCCGGCGTCCTCCCGGTGAGTATCGAAACGATTTCCTGGGGAAGTAAGCCTTTGGATTTCAAGGATGACGCATACGAACGTGCCGCGTCCCACAAAGCGGAAAACGTGATGGTTTGCGAGGGGGTCGAGATTGCACATGCGGCGGGGTATTGTTTGCACGCACATTCAAGCCGTTGCGCCAGGTTTCTGAAAGATGCGCTAGTTGGGACAGGATCGATGGAATCAAAAATCCGCCCTTTCCGAAGAGTTAGTTCCCTGACTGGTTTTGAGACATCGCCGATGATTTCAACCATTACGCTAGCGAATAACTCCACAAGCCGTTGGGTACTGTTGAGACTGAAATCACTTTTCCTGGCGACCATATATCCCGAGACTTCCGGAGTTTGGTGAATAGTTAGGGCTAGGGGGAAATCGGTGGATTGCTGACATTCCGGCGTGGCCCGGATGAGTCCTTTCAGGATTTCCGCGATTTCATTTTGGGATGATGAAACGACGACATTTACCAAAGTCTGAAATGGCAAGCCGCTGCCGGTGGGGGAAATGACGGAATCCTGGGTTAAAGCGAGGGGTGTCGATTCGTATTCAGCCAGGTTCAGCCATGAATTTCGCACACCTATCAGCCATTCTGAAATGGAGACTTCATCGTTCACATGAATTAGAAGCGGAAGTGTGTTCGCGAAAGGTCCTATTCCAGCAGCCCTTGGATCGCCGGATTTGCCCCGGCAATGCCGGGTGACTCCAAACTGCACGAACGGACTCCCGGTAGAACGGCTTAAAATCAGAGACCAGGTGGCATGGATCAAGGTGCCAAGTTTTACGTCACGCAACCTCAGGAATTCATCGATTAATACGACCGTATATCCATTGAGTTTCAGCGGAACCCTCCAGTGATGAGATGCATCGATTCGGTTCTCAAAGCGCTCCACTGGCGGGAAGACCGAGCTAATGTTACCCACCCAATCAGCCATTGAATAGAGCCCGGCGAAGTATCGTGCTCCTGACAAATGCTCCTTATCAGAGGAGCTTTCCAACCATTCCCACGGGCGCTCTGATCCGTCGGGGAGAGGCGCGGACTTTTTTTCAAAATGATCCCGAACTCGTTGAAACAGCGGTTTGAAAGAATTCCCATCGATGATTGAATGATGGATTGTCAGGCACCATGCAGAACTTACTGAGCCCT
>JACMMB010000286.1 GCA_014379305.1 Akkermansiaceae bacterium | reverse complement strand
TTCTCCACCGCTGAGCTCTGTTTCCGCTGAATGAACCGGTTGGGGCTCCATCGGAACAGATTCCAGACTGCGGGAATATTCATCGATATAGCGAGGGATTTGGTCAGACATGGCGTGGCGTATTGGAGGATTGAGGATTTGACTGCCTGCCATCCTTTACGGGTTTTGGCAGTCACATTCATGGGTCGCGAGCGTAGGTCTGCGGGCCGCCTTGCCAAGATTTCATTTGGTAGCGATTGTTTCAAGGCGTGTCCGGGTGGCGTCCGCCCTCATCGAAATATTGGCTAATATTTGGCTATTTATTCCTTGAAAACTGATCCCTCTGGCGGCAGGTTGTCTCCATGAACGATACAGGCAAACGAACCATGACCTTGAATCTCACGGCTCGTGAGATGGAGGCTTTGGAGGTTTTGGCCTCCAAAAAAGATCTGAGCAAGACCGCCACCCTGCGGTTGGCGCTCCGTCTTCTGCAGGCAGTGGATGCCAAAGTCCAAATGGGCCAGAAGCTTTACGTCGAGGACGAGCGGACGAAGGATAAAAGCGAACTGATCCTGATCTGAAACTGAGCTTGCGACCCGATGGTTGGTCACCTTTTATCACGCCAAGCGAAATGGATGAGATCGGATTTTCCCGACTCGAAACTGGACGCCTCCTCAAATTTAAGCAATAGATCCCATTGGATGAACGATCACCAGCTCAGTTCGAACTCGACTTCAGGACAGGCCGGCCCACGGCCATCACAGGGCCAATCGTCACATTTGGCGAGCGAGCAGCTTGCTCTGCCACTAACGCACGGCGAGCTCGCGGAATCCTCCAGGTATCTCAGCTCTCTCCCTCTCGCGAATCGCTTCCGCCTGATGTTTGGGCAGCCGCTTTTATCCGAAAGACGCGAGAGTGGGACGTCCCGCTGATTTCCCTCTCGAAGCTCGGTCTCACTTGTGACGAGGACGACTTCCTGGAATCCAAAACTCCCCAGACCTTCCAGCCCCTCGTCAGCGGCGCGGAAGCCTGCCCCTACGTGGATAAGACCGCAGGTGTCGTCTACAAACTCTTCTTTCTCTTGAAGAACGGTGCCTTGGGGAAAAAACTGAGCTACGAACTCGGTGCCAGCGGACGATTCGAATGCGTGATGGAAGACGCGACGTTGGTGGACACGCTCACCAAGCTCATTACGCTCCACGATGCGGGCGGCCATTCCACGGAGATCGTCGGACTCAGCGACGATGGCAAATATCTGATCGCAAAACAGCCGCTCGCTTCGCCTTTCAAGGACTTCGAGGAAGACCAGAAAGCGGCCGTGCAGGCCATCAAGGGAGTTCCGCTTTCAAGCCAGGGAATCCGTGGCGGCGCGGTTCTGATTTGGGTGAATGGCCAACCTTGGATCGTCAGCGATCTCCACAAAGGCAACATCATGCGGGATGCGGATGACCGCCCGACCATCATTGATGCCCTGACCGGTGCCGTTCCGCCATTGGCCTATGACCAGCTCCGGCAAGTGCGCGAGGCCGTTCAGGACGCCCGCGACTTGCGCGAAGGCAGAGCCCCTCAAGCCCGTCTCAAATTTGAGGATGTGGACGATCGGGATTTATAGCGGCACCACGCCAAGCCGTTCCAACGTCGATCGTCCCTTACCTAAAGCCTGGCAATGCTCGTTTTCCGGGACTGACCCCGTTGAATCTATTTTGGAAACGCCGGGCCCACGTACATGATCGGATTAGCGGCTCCCCGTTTGTATAGGCCCGCCACTGATCGCCACCTGTATTTTTCGAGAATCGTGTCGTCCGCGATCTTGCCAACAAATTCCATGCGTTTACTCGGCTCGTAGTTCCGGTTTGGATCCAGGTACAAAGTTGACTCCGCGGGCAGCCATGCAGCAACCCGGTAGACCTCCCGGATCACGCCTCCAAAGACTGCGGCAGCATATTGTGTTTTGTCTACAGACTCACGTTTAACCGGCCATGTTCCCCGGGTGGCATCATACAACGCCATGGCCGATGCGTCGGAAGCATCGCCGTAGGTCCTGTTGATCTTTATGAGAATCATGTTGTCATCAAATTTATCGATCTCCCTCGCTGAAAGTTCGGCGTGCACTGTGTCGATGGACCGGCGTCCATATTTGCGAGCATGATGCCCTATCTGCAAGTTGGTCAGATTTTTGAAACCGATAAGATCTATTGCTGCCGCTTCCACCTTGAGCGCCGTCGGTCCGTCGAGACCGAATGCCAGGATCTCAATCTTGGGGACGTGGCCACTGGCACGAATCTCCTCAATGCGTTTAACCTTGAGAGATTCAGAATTGTCATTTAGGTGGTCAAATGCCCGATTGCCTCGTCCTTTCCCTACGTAGAAAGGTTTGTCGTTCCTCGGATCGGTGTAGACATAAACATAAAATTCGAGTTTCTCGATTTCTGACTGATTGAATGGCCGCATTCAGGAAACTTGGAGAAGTCGAGGTCCTTGTGAAAGCCCGTATACGAGAGAATGTTGCTTGCAGGAATCATGGCGAAGATAAATTACTCCCAGCACTCTAGGCGGTCTCTCAGGAACTCCCCTCCGGCCTCGCCGCCGTCGCCATGAATCCGGACATCACCGATACCCAAACGCTGCAAAGCACCTTCGGCGGCTCCTGGATTTTCCGGCTCTCGTCACGTGCGCGGAGGAATCCGTCTCGGCCTCCGCGACAACGGAAGGCGCTCATTAGCCCCTCGACTGGTAAAGGGATCTTGACAAATACCAAGATTCTGTTATTCTATTGACCGCAATAGATTATTAGCGGTCTTTGCTGTGGAAAAGCTCTGAGGTCAGAGCATCTCCTTCTCGCTCGACGGAAAGGAAAAGGTGTGGGTTCGAGTCCCACATTCCGCGTCTATGTTAAAAAAACATAACATAGACATCCAAAATAAGTGGGATGTCGAACTAGATGCCTGGGACAGGGCTGTGAAATGTCCGAACTGCGGAAAGTGGTTCACCTCACCCTCAAGAGCGCATTGTGACCCTTGGGCGGAAGATGAACTTGAGAGTAAGGTGGTCAGTCATTTGCTCGTTTGCGAGCAAATGCCCGGCCAACAATGACGGCGTAGGATAAAAATGGGGAGGCCTTTTGGCCTCCCCCTTTTTTTTATACATCAGTCGAAATTGTCACTTTGAAGTCAGAATTGGGACCTCTCTCAAGAGCACTTTTACCTGAGTAGGCCCATCCATCTGAAAAGACTTTTCCAACGAGGTTCGGATTTTTTATCAAGCGCGGATGCCATTGCTTCTTGCACGAAGGACGCGGGCTGAAAATGCGACGGCATCGTTATACTAAATTCACCTTGATCTGAATGGCCACGGAAGAGACAACAACTACATCCCGGATTCAGTTCATTTTCGATCGGTGTGAAACCGAAACTGGGTAGACCTATGTCCATCTGAAAATGTGCATGAGGCATTTTCGCAGTACCGAGAATCCAGTTAAGTGCGTACCCGGCAGTCAACGAGCCGGCGCAGGTGGTCAAGTATCCAACGCTTGGAAGCTGCGGCAGCTTGTCCTTCCAATAGGTATCCCCTCGATCGCCTCGCCTTTCAGCTTCTTTTGCTTCCATTTTAGCGAGTTCGATTTCGCCTGGAGAAAGCAGCTCGCGGTGCAACTCCAAAGCGTCAATTCGATCTCGACAAAAGCCACAGGGATCTTCAGGGGACAGCCTCATGATTTCAATCATCTGAGACGACATTTTGCCATCCTTTCCTTCAGGGAGAACTCCAACATCGATTACGGGCACCAGGAATCGAGAAGCTAGATCACCAGCGTGCACCCGGCCATGGACTGTATCTGTGCAAAACAAAACAATGTCACAGCGCAACAATTCATTCATGGACAATTCATCCATCGAATTTCCTGAAATGAGCGTTAGTTTGCAATCCGGATTGACCTCTCGAATCAGTCGAGCCATTAGCTGAACTTTATAGGGATTCTTTCCGTCTTTAAGATCCGCCAAACGACTTCCATGTAATCGTTCGATGTTTGAGATCGATAGGTGGTCCGGATCAATCAGTACAAATTCGCCCACTTGAGCCCTGGCCAGCGATTCGACGGCAGGCGATCCTGTGCCACTACATCCGACTACTCCGATTACTGAACTCCGTAGTGAGTTCGCCTTTGCGTCTCCTACTAAAGATATCCAACGGCGTAGTATTTCAGCGGAATCGACTCCAAAAGGAGGGGGTAAATCGGGATTCAAATCACTTCGAATTTTAACAAGTTGTTCTCCTCCAGAAAATAGAGTCGAAATCGGAAGCCACTCCCCATCGAGCAGAACGCGTCCACTAAACACAAGCTCGCCTGAAGCATCAAGGTTGACAATGAGGCTGGCATAGGGCCGTTGCGGCGCAAACGGCGGAAACAGTTCTTCTCCAAAATGGTGGTCCATATCGTTGTCGAGCCCACTTGGGGTTACTTCTCCACCGAGAGGGTGCGAGTGGATTACGCCGATGGCCAATCGGGTTGAGTCCAATTCGTCCAAAATCCGGTCGATATAATCCGGGTGGAAGGACACAATTCCACTGGTGCGATCTAAGTCGCCAGCAATGGGGGGTAAAGCATCCACATAGGATATTGCCAACCCCCAACTTGTCCGACGAAAGCCGAATCGAAAAAACGTACCCCATTCACGATGGGGATGGCGTTGAAACACGAGTTTTTGCAGCTCACGCCGCGCGCTTTCCGTGATACGGAAAAGCGCGCGGCGCCCCGTGGCGAGCTTCAGCCGCCGGCGAGATTTCATGCGTTGAGCCAGCAAAGGAGTTCGCCAAAATAGGTATGAAAACCGTGGGAATTTTGATTCCACGGAATCCGGCTATTATTCGTATAGGGGTGAATCGACTTTTTCTGCCACTCACGTCCTCCCAGGGACTGGATCTCTTGGGCTGACCCTGGTGCAGTCTGCAGGAGGGGCGAGCCCAAAGGCAGGAAGGCATTGTCGGGAATTCCGGCCGGGTAAGAGGGCGGAATGATCACCAAAACATCAGTCGTCGTCTCGACACCACCGAGTGTGGATGGAACGTCGTGAAAAATAACTGCGGGATGGGGAGATTCCACTACAGAGATTTTCGCTCCTCCTTCCCGCAAAATTCCTAGCTCACGTTCGAGACGGTAGGGAAGAAACCCCGCGTTAACATCCTTGCGGATAACCCGGAATTCATCGCAGTTTTGGATCTTGATCAACTTGTCCAGAGGGATCTCAATCTTGTCGCTGCCACTGATTTTTTTCACCGTCACAGCAGCGTTCCCAGGGAAAACAAGCGCTGCGATTTGAGCGCCCGTCATCTCGTGGAGTACACCTTCATTTGTCGTGAAAGACTGCTTGTTCACAATGATCCGCAATCCATGGCTACGGCGAGTCACAAAAACATTACCGAGTCGGAGATCAACCAGATCTGACTTTGCAATGATTTGATCTTCTGGCGATTCGGAATCCCGAATGAGATCTACATCTCCCTGCAGATTGAACAAGTAGAAGATAGCATCTCCAGTTTGCTCGGGTTTAATGACCACCTCCAAGCGATCATCCACACTGATCACAATTTTTGGAGAAGCTAGGCATTGAGGCCGAGGATTTCCGGCGTCACATCTAGGGATGGAGTAGAATACCGTACAGCCCGCCAAATCCACGGATGTACCGGGGGGGATGATTGGGTCATGTTGGTCGTTATGGTCCGCGACGAGGACGTGGTCATCGGGCACAGACCCTTGAGCACGTAGGATTGCCTCGGATACTACACGATCTGGCATTGGGACACCTTGATCGTTGATTGAAGCCACCCGTTTGAAGGGGGCACTATGTTGCGTTACGGCACTGCCGCTATTTTTAGGGTACATGTTCGTCAAAATGCCCTTGCTTTTTGGCTTGACGAAGTGTCGGCAGATGCAAACTTAAAGCTCTCACACGATAAGTCTGGTCGAAACTCCGTCCCCAACCGGGACTTTGTTGAGATTGAACTTGAAAATGGCTCCATCACTTCGGTGTTGGGGTCATTTTTTTGCTCAAGGAAAACTTACCAAATTGGACCCGAAAGTCAACAAGGGAAACTATTAAAAAACTATGTTTGTGAAACAAACGTTGACAAAGGTTTGTGATGCTGACATTCCCTTCGAGTGCTTTTGAACAGTTGTCCCCCGCGCCATGATTGATAAAAACCGTCTCTACAGTGAAATAGGTCGGATCATCCAAGCCGAACGAGCGAAAAAAGGGTTTACGCAAGAAGAACTCGGATCGGCTATTGGATTGAGCCGCACATCGGTGACGAACCTCGAAAAAGGACGCCAAGGAATATTGATTCACACTCTTTTTGAGATAGCCGATAAACTAGGAGTTGCTGCGGGCGCCCTTCTCCCTGACGTTCAGATTGAACCGACGGGGGAAAGAGAGGCATTAAACGTGCTGTTAAAGAAAAGCGCTGTGACCAAAAAAGAAGCCGCATTCATTAAGAAGGCATTTCAGTCATGAGAATTCGTAGACAATTTATCCGAAAGGAAGCAGAAAACTTGCTGCAAATGTATGCGCCTTCTGCGATTCCGGTACCTGTCGAGACAATCGCCAAGCGGCTTGGATACGAAATTCGGTTTGTAGATGAAGACTCGGAAATGTCTGGGTTCTTAATGCGAAACAAGTCCTCTGTGATTATAGGCGTTAATAAAAACCACTCCTCGAATCGCCAAAGATTTACAATAGCGCATGAAATTGGGCACGGAATGCTACATTCCAGTGAAGCCTTATACGTTGATAAGCGGTTTCGAAACGAACTCTCAAGCCAAGGGACAAATGCTGAAGAAATGGAAGCGAACCTTTTTGCCGCAGAGCTTTTAATGCCAGCTTCTCAAATTAGAAAGAGCTTAAAGGCAATTGGTAACTTGGACGTGGAGTCCGATTTCGAAATTGATGATCTTGCCAATAAGTATAAGGTTAGCCGGCTAGCAATGAGCAACCGACTAACTTACTTGGGACATCTTTGTTCGTGAGAAACTGCCGAGGGACTTGGCTGGTCCCTCAGCAGATTTGATTTACTGACAAGCCTCGCACGTCCCACCATTCAGCATGGCGTCAATCGAGCAGGCGTTCTTCTCCTCAGCCGTGAAGGTTTTGGCACCGGCGGCGGTGGCGGCGGTTTGGGTGGCCATGACGCCGCGTTGTTCCTTTTTGACGTCGATGGTGGATTTTTCGATGTTGGAGGCCTGGAGGGTGCGGAGGTAGTAGGTGGTCTTGAGGCCCTTGTCCCAGGCGCGGCGATACATGTGCGAGAGGGTCTTCATCTCGGGGGTGGCGAGGAAGAGGTTGACGCTCTGGCTT
>JACMMB010000285.1 GCA_014379305.1 Akkermansiaceae bacterium | reverse complement strand
GCTTGCGATTGTCGGGCAGATCCAAGAAGATTTCCGAAGAAGCCCCATGCGGTTCTCGATATCCAACCGAAGCGAGTTTTTTGAGTACGACGAGGCCACCAGGGGATTGATCGCAATTTCCGTCGGACTCGCCCGCGACAGCCAGTGGCAACGCGCGCTTGATATTGCCGATACCATCGGAAACCGAACGGCATGGGGGGACGCCCTGAGCCAGATTGCCATCCAGGAGATCGATGGAGGGTTAGTGGATGACGCTTCGAATCTTGTGGAACATTTTGTTAGCGGGATCCGCTTGGGTAATACGGCGGGAGGCCGTGAAGATGCACTGCGGCGGACGGTTGAGTTACTAGTGAGCAGTCGGCAATGGGATGATGCGCGTGAGGTGGCCAAGACGATCGTTGATTCGAGTAAGCTCGCGAGAGCGCAGTCGAGAATTGTTGAGACGCTGATCGGAGAGAGAAATTTTGATGCAGCCCGAGTGGTGTTTCGGGAAATGCAGGATTCATCGGCACGCGCTGAAGCTCTGCTGACGTTGGCGCGGCATCTGTTCGAGAAAGGATTCGAACCCGGCCAACCTGGCGACAACTTCACTCTTATCCGCCTGCTGCTTGATGCCAGGGACTGTGCGCGGGAGGTGCAGGACATGATTGTCCGTGCGGAGTTGTTCCGATCCATTGCGATGGCTTTCTCCGAGCTTTACACGGGTGCGGTTCACGAGGCATTCGAGACCATGTCAGAGGCTGTAGTGGCGCTGAACAATGCGCCGCCGTTCACGTTTGTACCAACTCCATGGTGCGACACCGCCGTTACTTTTGCTAAACTCGGCAACTGGGACATGGCGATGAGAATCGCCAATGGACTGGTTGTGCACGATGTATTTGACGGCTGCAGCGCGCTTCGCGACCTTGCGGAGGTAGCCCGGCTGAAAGCCGATGGTGCCCGAGCTGAAACCCTGCTGGCTGAGGCACGTACACATGCACTGCGGGTTACCATGCCGCCTATGCAGGCCAGTTTGCTTGCAATCATATCTCAAGAATACGCGCGACAGGGTAAGATCGAGGAAGCGATGAAGGACGACCTGCTCACACCGTTGTCAAAGCCCGAAGCACTCGACCGCATCGCAACCGTCCTGGCTGAAACCGGCAAGATCGAGGAAGCGCGGGAATGGATAGAAAAAATTCCGGAAGGTGCTGGCCGCTACTCGGGCATCACCGCGGTGGTGGATGCACTCCTGGTTGCCGGCGATCCGGTGGGGGCTAGAGCGGCGGTAGAAACTATTACAGACGGGCCCGAGCGGGCGAAGAAACTCGTGCTGATCTCTTCGGCTCTGTATGCGACGGGAAAACAGTCCGAGGCAAGGAAAGCGTTGGAGCATGCCCTGGAGTTTGCTGATTCCTTCCGTAATCCGGATTCAGCTGCTGAGTTCCTGAAAAATGTGGCTACATGTCTCGTCGAGGCGGGGGATCTGGCTGCGGCAGTGCACTTGGTCGAGGAGCGTTGGCTGACCGCCTCGGAGCGACCCCAGTTACTCAGATTGATCGGAATAACCGGCCCTCTCATGATGAGTCAGCCTAAAATCGCGTCCGAGATTCACAAATCGTTTGCGTGGGTGGAGGAGACTCTGCTTACGGCGTAGAGTAAAAGAAGAAGGTGTGTGAAATGATAAAAAGTAACAAACCAAATTTTCAAGGAGGCATTCAATCATGGCACCGCGATTTTATCCGTTGACGCTGGAAGAATTCACCGACCTGCTGGAGAGGTTTACCTTTACCCGGAAGATCGACTCGGTCCACATGCACCACACCTGGCGTCCCAACCACGCCCAGTACCAGGGAGAAAAGTCTATTGCCGCCATGTGGCGCTATCACACCCAGGAGAAGAAGTGGAGCGATATTGCCCAGCATGTCAGCATTGCCCCTGATGGAACGATCTGGACCGGGCGCAATTGGAATGCCCGGCCGGTAAGCGCCACAGGACATAACGGTAACTCGATGTCGGGTCCGTTTATGTTCGAGATAATCGGTGATTTCGATCAAGGCAACGATCGCCTCGAAGGCGATCAACTGGCGGCGGTCTTGGGGGTCATCGCCTGTGTACAGCTTCACTTCGGACTTACGCCGGAAACCCTTCACTTTCATAACGCGATGACAACCCTGAAGACCTGTCCCGGCACCTCCCTCGCCTATGGTGAATTTCTCGATGAGGTTCGAAAGGTGAGAGAGTCGTTGGCGGATAAGGATCGCGCCACCCCACGGGCGGGCAAACGCGCCAAGAAAACTCAAATCAAATCTGACGAATTGATCCGGGCGTGGGAGGGAAGCGCAGTTCCCGGAGCTGACCCCATGGATGCTGAACCCGACGAAACCGATATGACCCCGGCGCAGGTGCGCCGCTATATCGGCCTCGAGACCTTGACGGTTCCGGCTCCCGGGGAGGCAAAGCGGGAGGCGGCACGGGGGGTGGAAATCACCCCTGACATGCTCGATGAGCTCCGTCCGCACGTCGTCAATCTGAACCAGGGGAAATTCTCTACCGAGGGTCTCTGTCAAACCTCACAGTCAGATGTGGATATGATCTTCGAGGACCATCTGGAGCGGGCTCTGGCAAAGGC
>JACMMB010000284.1 GCA_014379305.1 Akkermansiaceae bacterium | reverse complement strand
TCCAATCGCCTTCCTTGAGCATCGTGAAACGGTGTAGCAGAAGCCAGGCGGTGGCCGGGTTAACCTTGAGCATCGCGGCTTGGTGGGGATCGATTCCTGCCGGCAGCCGGATCAGATTATCAGCGGTGGTGACGGCGTGGGTGGCCCATGCGCCGATTTTCGAGATCGGCATCACCAGCTCTCCCGGGGAAAATTTTTCCGATCTGCTTTCAAGGACCGTGGCGGCGCATTCCAACCCGGCTATGGCGGGAAGGGTGGGCTTGATGCCGTAGGTGCCCTCGATGTAATTGAGGTCGGCGGGGTTGATCGGGGCGGCGTTGATGGCAAGGAGGACTTCGCCGTTTCCCAAAGGGCCGTGATCGAATTCTTCCAGCTCCAGCACTTCGCTGGGATCGCCATGGTTTCTGAATATAATGCGTTGGCTGTCCATATCACTGTAGAGCTTGTTTTTACTTGGCGGTGGGGTGGGTAAGGGTTACCCAAGACGCGTAATGACACGCTCATCCATCGAATTATCGATCAAAATTTTCATGGTCGTCCTGATTGGGGTATTCATTTTTACAGTCATCCGGGTCATCGCAATGATGGTCTAGGAATTCTCTGCTTTTCCAAATCGCCTCGCGGAACTATTTGTCTGCGGTGATGAGCGAGCCTGACATCCCCGCCTATCTGCGGTTTATTCCCGCTCCTTTGCTGGAAAAGCTGTGGGAAAATGGCGAGGCCGTTACGGCTGTGAGCGGCCTGCGCGTTGCGCCCGGCTTGCGTGAAAGGTTTCCTGAAATCGAGACGGATGAGGCTCTGGCTTTTATCTGCGGACTGTATGCGGAGGTCAAAGACCATCTCAACCGGGTGCTCGCCCAACGCATGATTGACCGCGAATTCATGGATCAGGAAACCCTGGCATGTGTGGGAAGGAACGAAGGGATAGACTACACTTCCCCCGATTACCAAACTGTCATTGGAAAGCCGGATGAAACGGGACGCATCGTAATCGGATCGCTGCCGCAGGCGAAGGAGGCCCCTCAAATGGTGAAAATCCCCGCATTTCTCGCGGGGGATCAGGTTACTTTGTTCGGCCCTCCCGATACCGCGAAGCTTTCAATCAATGCGATGAACGCCTTCAATCGGATCAGTCCGGACGAGCCGGCCATCGTCACGGAGTTGGCCGAAGCCGCGGGACAGGTTCCTCGATGGGGCGCGGACAACGAGGATTCCAAGACGCCCATCATGGTGAACTTTCTCCATGCCTGTGAGAATCTCATCGGCTGTTTCGATGGGACAATCCGGTTTGACGATTCCGAAAACGGCAAGACCTATGCACTCGATAAAAAGGGGCTTTCAAAACCCATCAAACGCATTCCCGGATTGGCCTTGCCGGATGGAAATCATTTGATGAACGGGAATCCGCTGCCTTTACATCTTTATGATTTCGCGCTGCATCTCTGGCACCATCGCAACCGTCGGGAGGCATTGGTATTCTATGTTCCGAAGCTCGAAAACGAGGAGGAGGCCGCTTACGTTAAGGACCTGGTCGGTCGGGCCGAGTTGCGGATCCAGGCTATCGAGCCCGGGTATGTGTTGGGAACGATCAAGCTGTTCATCGTTTTTGAAAACCCGCGTGCGATTTTCCGCATCCGCGAGATTGCCGCTGTCCTGCACCCTCATTTCCTGGGCGGGAGCTTGGGATGGCATGATTTTCTTGCCTCCGCCGCCCGGCTTTTCAAACACGATCCGCGCTACCGGATCCCGGTAAAGGCGGACCCGAATATTGTCATCAATCACATCCGTGAATCACACCGGCTGCTGGTGAGTGCGCTCGCGCCGATGGATGCGATCCGGATCGGCGGGATGTATGGCGTGCTTTATGAGGAGGGAAATCCGAAGTCCTGCGAAGTCTGTATGGTGGGCTACATCCGGGATGTCACCACCCAGCTCAAGCGCGGTCTCAACGGCTTCTGGGTCGCCCATCCCGCCTTCGTGCGCACGGGTCTGGCAATGATGGAAGCCTGGCGGCGCGGCAAGGAAACCCTTACCCAATTGGTCAAGGCACTCGTCCCGGACTCCTCCGAGCATGGACCGCTGCTGGACTTTGTCTTCGCCGATGATGCCGGGGGTCTCGATGCCGATGATCCGCGCTACCTGCGCAGCGTGCTTGCCGCGAACATCGGGATTTCGGAAGTAATCGCAAACGACGATCCTCAGGAAGTCCGCTACAATATTTTCCAGGCGCTCCAATATCTCTGCGATTGGCTTTCGGGAAATGGCTGTGTGGCCCTGCCCGCAACCATGA
>JACMMB010000283.1 GCA_014379305.1 Akkermansiaceae bacterium | reverse complement strand
GGCCTGGGCTTCAAAGGAATTTTCGGCAACGTGGAATTCGAAGCCGGTACGATCATTGAGGATGGCGATCGCGGCCTGCGGAAAATCGGGATGGCGATTGATGCCGGTGCCGATGGCGGTGCCGCCGAGGGGAAGTTCCAAAAGCGCTTTGATCGCTTTGTGGCAGCGGTCGATGCCGCGCTCCGCCTGTTTTGCGTAAGCGGAAAATTCCTGACCGAGCCGCATCGGCGTGGCATCCATGAGATGGGTGCGACCGATTTTCAGAACGTCGTGAAATTCAATCGATTTCCCGGCAAGTTCTTTTTGCAAAATCTCCAGCGCGGGGATGAGACGGTCTCGGAATTCCAGGCAAGCGGCGATGTGAATCGCGGTGGGAAAGGTGTCGTTGGACGACTGGCCGAGATTGATGTGGTCGTTCGGATGCGCGGGTGCGCGGGAGGCGAGCGGCTTTCCGGCGAGTTGCGAGCAGCGGTTGGCGATGACCTCGTTGACATTCATGTTCGTCGAAGTGCCGGACCCGGTCTGATAGACATCGACAGGGAAATGGCCGTCATGTTTTCCCTCGGCGACCTCGCGGGCGGCATCGGCGATCAATTTTGCAAGCTCGTCCGGGAGCGTGCCGAGTTTGCCATTTGCGAGAGCGGCGGCTTCCTTGATCAGCCCGTAGGCATGAATCAGAGCCGGATCCATGATTTCGCCGGAGACGGGGAAATTTTCGACGGCGCGCCGGGTTGAGGCGCCGTAAAGCGCGGAGGCGGGCACTTGCAGCTCACCCATGGAGTCGTGTTCGAGACGCGTTTCTTGCATGGCCTATTTGACCGGCCTGCGGGCAAGTGCGCAACCCGGAAAAGTCCTGATCATGTTGCGATTCCAGATGCCTTATTTTTTTTGGGGAATAGTTGATCCGTAGGTGTATCATAGAAGGATGATGAAAAAACTTTTCCTCGCCTTGTGCCTCGCGATTCCGAGTCTAGCTTCGTGCGAACCTGCGAAAAAAATGGATCCCGATGCAAAATCACCAGCCGAAGTCCCGGAAGTCCCCGCAGGTGCCGAAGTAGTCTCACTGGGTTCGGGTTGTTTCTGGTGCATCGAAGCTGCTTATGACCAGCTCGATGGAATTTACTCAGCCACCTCGGGCTACATGGGCGGCGCGGTAAAAAATCCTACTTACGAGATGGTCTCGGGTGGTGATAGCGGTCACGCTGAGGTGGTGCGCGTCGTCTTTGACCCCAAGAAAATCACCTACGAGAAAGTGCTGGCCTGGTTTTGGGATCTGCATGATCCAACGACGATGAACCGCCAGGGAAATGACGTCGGGACGCAATACCGCTCGGCGATTTTTTACCAGACGGATGAACAGAAGCGCATCAGTGAGGCCTCGAAGCAAGCGGCGCAGAAAAACTTCGATGAGCCGATTGTTACGGAGATCACCAAGGCTTCCGAGTTCTATCCCGCCGAGAAATACCATCAGGCGTATTACATGCAGAACAAGAGTGCCGGCTATTGCAAATACGTGATTGAGCCGAAGCTGAAGAAGCTTAAACTCGATCATTGATCATGGCGTTGCACTGTCCCGATTCCCTCAGCTCAATCGCCGTATTTTTCAGCGAAATCAGCTCCCCGAAACTTGATGTCCTGGGAGATGTCTATTCTCCTTCGATCAAATTTCGTGATCCGATCAACGAGGCCAGCGGACTTTCACAGCTGCGGGAGGTTTATGCCCGGCTGCTCGAGCAATTGCAGGATGTGAAAATCGTGGTGGAGGATGCACAGGGGGATGAGACGAGTGGATTCCTGTTATGGAGAATGACTTACACCTTCCGGGAAGCTTTGCACGAAATCAGGGGCACAAGCCATTTGAAGTTTGCAGCGGACGGCAGGGTGTCCCGGCAAAATGATTACTGGGATGCTTCCTGGCCTGTTTATGGGAGGGTTCCACTGCTTGGGTGGGTGATGCGGAAAGTCGAGGGCTTGATCAAAGTGAAGCATTCCTGAGAAATTTCTTTCATCACCGGGCCTTCCCCCGGTGAAAGTTTGGCGTAGGCTTTGCTTGTAATGTTTTGTTACAAAATGAACTTCCAATGTTATGGAATGTGAGTTCAAATCCCCAGCTATTTGAACCGGATCCGAGCGAGCCCTTACAACCCAAACTCCCAGCCAAACCATGCCAGACGTGTGTCTCTATTTTCAGGTGCATCAGCCGAACCGGCTCATTTCGAACCGACCGAAGAAAGCCGCTTTTTGTCCGCCCTATGAAGATGACAAGCTGAACGGGAAGATCCTGAATCGCCTGGCGGACAATTGTTACCTGCCTGCCAACAAAATGTTCCTGCGGCGGATCGAGGAAAATCACGGTTTGTTCCGGATGGCGCTCTCGATCAGCGGCACGGCGATCGAGCAATTTCGCAAATTCCGCCCGGATGTGCTGGAGTCGTTTCAAGAACTGGTGGCGTCCGGCGGGGTGGAATTGCTCGCCGAGACTTATTATCACTCGCTGGCTTTCATGCATTCCGACAAGGAATTCCAGCGGCAGGTTGATATGCATCTGGCCTTGCTGGAGGAGTGTTTTTCCGTGAGGCCGCTGGTTTTCAGGAATACCGAACTGATCTATAATAATGCGATTGCCGAGAAAGCGGAAACGCTTGGTTTTGAAGGGGTGCTTGCGGAGGGGACGCCGGCCTTCATCGGCAGGCATTCGCCGAATTATCTCTATCGTGCTCCGGATACCGCGCGGATCAAGACGCTGTTGCGGAACCATCCGCTATCGGATGATCTGGCGTTCCGTTTTTCCGATCCATCATGGTCGGCCCATCCGCTGACTTGGGAAAAATTCGCGGGTTGGATCAATAGTTCGCCGGGCGATGTGGTGAATCTTTTCATGGATTATGAGTCGATCGGAGAGCATCAGAAGATCGAGCACGGGATCTATGAGTTCTGGCAAAGGGTGCCGGAAATCCTGATCGAGACGGGCTCGCAGTGGGTGACCCCATCGGAGGCGGTTTCGATTTATCCGGCCTCGCGTGAGTATGATTGCGAGAAGGTGTCCTCGTGGGCGGATTCCGAGCGGGATCTTTCCGCGTGGGAAGGGAATTCAATGCAGCAGGAAGCGATCGCGGCAACGCATGGCTTGGAGGACTCGGTGATTGCGACTTATGATTCCGAGCTGATCGATACGTGGGCGAAACTCCAGACCTCGGACCACTTTTACTGGATGTCCACCAAGGGCGGAACCGACGGGCATGTGCATCGCTATTTCACGCCCTATGAAAGCCCCCAGGCGGCGTATGATATTTTCATGCGGGCCATAGGCGATTTGCAAAAACGTGTGGACGCCTATTCGCCTTTGGGGGTCGGTTGATCCGCGACGGGGTCAGTGGCTGGCGTGGTGGATGGCGAGAAGCTTGATGAGGAGGTCTTCGATGAATTCGAGGGGAATCTGGTTGGGACCATCCGAGAGGGCGTTGGCCGGATCCGAGTGGACTTCCATGAACAAACCATCGACGCCGGTGGCCACGGCGGCGCGGGCGAGAACAGGGGCGAGTTCACCATCGCCGCCAGTGGCGCCACCCAGCCCGCCGGGACGTTGCACGGAGTGGGTGGCATCGAAAATGACGGGCAGGCCCTCTTTCCGCATCCAATAAAGAGAGCGCATGTCGGTTACCAGATTGTTGTAGCCGAAGGTGGTGCCGCGCTCGGTGATCAGGAAACGCTCGCAACCGAAGGCGCGCATTTTATCGGCAATGTTGATGCAGTCCCACGGGGCGAGAAACTGGCCTTTTTTGATATTGATGACACGGCCTGTTTTGGCAGCGGCTTCGAGGAGATCGGTCTGGCGGCAGAGAAAGGCCGGAATTTGCAGCAGATCGATGTGTTCGGCGGCAAGGTCGGCTTGCTCCGCGGTGTGGATATCGGTAGTGACGGGGACTTTGAGGGCTTTGGAGATTTCACCGAGGATGCGGCATCCTTCAGCGGGGCCTGGACCGCGAAAGGAGCTGACCGAGGTGCGGTTCGCCTTGTCGAAGGAGGCTTTGAAAACGAAAGGAATGCCGGTGCGATCGGCGATTTCCTTCAGGGAGTGGGCCATTTCCCACGCAAAGTCCTCGGTCTCCAAGGCGCACGGGCCGAGGATGAAAAACGGGGTCGGGCCGCCGACCGGGACGTTGGAGATTTGGAAAGGGGTAAACATGGTCTGGTATTGGATTGTGGGTTATTCCGAATCGTCCAAAGCCTGGCGATAGAGGGGAAGGAGATTTTTCAGGGCGGCGGCGAGGAGTTTGTCCTCGGTTTCGGTGAGGTTTCCGGTGGTTTTGTTTTTCAGCATCCCGAGGGAATCGATGACAGACTTCGCCGCGCGGAGGTTGATGGTTTTTTTTCCGGTCTGGGGTGCGGGGATCTGCCCAAGGAAAAGGCCGGCGTTCTGGGCTTGAAGCAGAATGAAATCGTTGAAGCGTGGATCAGCTTCGGGGGTGGCGGGCATGTGGGGATTTTTAAACATCGGTTAATGAACGTCAAACATCGAAGAGCGCGGAGATTGGGGATGGGACTTGACGGATATTGATGGGAATTTCACCCTTCTGGAAGTGATGGAGTCGCGGTGATTTCCTCAAGCCATACAATCCAAGAACAAACGCTCCGTGGACCTCGAAGAAATCCGTCGCATTGTGGAATTGATGAATGAGCATGGGCTCACGCAATTCGATCTCTCCAAAAAGGATTTTCACATCAAACTGAAGAAAGGGCCCGATATGGAGGAGCTCAGCGGGATGTTGGCAAACATGTCATCTTCGGCGCACCCGGCACCTTCATTCGCAACACCCCCGGCACCAACTCCGGCTATCGCCGTGAACGAAGGGGTGGATATTACTTCGCCGATGGTGGGAACTTTTTACCGCAAATCCGCACCGGATGCGCCGAATTTCGCGGAGGTCGGGACGGGCGTTTCGGAAGGCGATACTCTCTGCATCATCGAGGCGATGAAGGTGATGAACGAGATCAAGGC
>JACMMB010000031.1 GCA_014379305.1 Akkermansiaceae bacterium | reverse complement strand
TGTATTGCTTCCGGGGGGCTGGAGTGCGTCCGGCAGGGGAGTGTCGAAGTTTTTTTTGGGTAAGTCAGGCTTATCTGAAAAGGTGAAAGGTGCGATTTTCAGACGGGTCTGATTTGGGATTGTGGATGGGGAGGTGGCTTGGAAGGATTCGGGGATGTCGAAGTATGCAGGTGAGGAGGTGCTGGTGGTGAAGCGGATGTTGCTGGAGCAGATCGGGATGTTCGGGGGGCTGCGGGCGGAGGGGGTGGATGATGGCGTGGCTTTGCTGCTGGAGGAGGGGAGTCATTTTTTCATGGATCGGGAGGCGGCTGAGGAGGATCCCGGGCACAAGCAGCTGATTCCGTACTGCATTTTCAAGTGCGGGGAGCGGGTGCTGTATTACACGCGGGGCAAGGCCGGCGGGGAGAATCGACTGCATGCGAAGCTTTCGGTCGGAGTGGGGGGGCATATCAATCCGGTGGATATGGGGGCGGGGCGCAAGGGCGCCGGGGCATATTATGCGGCGGTGCAGAGGGAGATTGATGAGGAATTGGAGATTTCGTGTGACTATCAGATGCGGGTGATCGGACTGCTGAATGACGATTCGAATCCGGTGGGTCAGGTGCATCTGGGAGTGGTGCATCTGGTGGAATTTGAGACGGAGGAGGTGGCATCGCGTGAGGATGCGTTGATGGATCTGTCGTGGGCGACGGTGGGGGAATTGAACGGGGAGTTGTTCGAGAGATTGGAGACCTGGAGTCAGTTTTGCATGCGATGGTTGAGGGAGAAGTGATCGGTAAGCGGCGTGGTGAGGTGGATTTGGGATTTACGTGACCGGGCGGGTGATCAAGAATCGGGTGATGAGTGCGTTTGATGCTTTTGAAATCAAGATGAGGGCGGCGGGAATGGGGGATGCGCCGGTGGCGGTTTTCAGAAGGAATTACGAGGCCTTGCTGCGGGATGAAACGGGAATGATCGGCGAGGAGACGATTGAGGCGGCGGCGGATTTGCCGGATTCGGAGAATCTCGAGGCGGGGGATGGCGCGGATTTGATGGGCCGGACGGTGGTCATCAAGCTGAACGGCGGGCTGGGGACCGGGATGGGTTTGCAGGGGCCGAAGAGTCTGCTGGCGGTGCGTGAAGGGGTGAATTTCCTGGACCTGATGGTGCGGCAGATTGTTTCGCTGCGGGAGAGCAGCGGGGAGCCGGTGCGGCTGTTGCTGATGAACAGTTTCAATACGAGTGCGGATACGCTGGCGCATTTGCAGCGGTATGAATCGAAGGGTTTGGCGGCAGCCGGAGAGGTGGAAATGATGCAGAACATGATCCCGAAGATCGATGCGGAGAGCATGGGGCCGGTGGAGTGGGCGCAGGATGCGGAGCAGGAATGGTGTCCGCCGGGACATGGCGATGTTTATCCGGCCTTGGTCGGGAGTGGCTGGCTGGACCGGCTTCTCGATGAGGGGGTGAGGTATGCTTTTGTTTCAAATTCGGATAATCTCGGCGCGATTCTGGATCCGGCGCTGCTGGCGTATTTCGCGAAGGCGGATGCGCCATTCATGATGGAGGTGACGCGGCGGACTGCGGCGGATAAGAAGGGTGGCCATCTGGCCAAGCGGAAAAGCGACGGACGGCTGCTGCTGCGGGAGGTGGCGCAGTGCCCGGAAGCGGATTTGGATGACTTTCAGGACATCGCGAAGCATCGCTATTTCAATACCAACAGCCTGTGGCTGAATCTGGAGAAGCTGAAACTGCAGCTGAAGGCGGACGCGGGGGTATTGCCACTGCCGATGATCAAGAACCGCAAGACGGTGGATCCGCGCGATCCGAAATCGAAACCGGTGATCCAGTTGGAGATTGCGATGGGCTCGGCGATCGAGTGTTTCGAAGGGGCGCTGGCGATCGAGGTGCCGCGCAGCCGTTTCGCGCCGGTGAAAACGACCGGGGATCTGCTGGCCTTGCGTTCGGATGCCTATGAGGTGTTGGAAGACGGGCAAGTGCGGCTCCGTGCCGAAAGAAACGGGGTGCCGCCGGATGTGATTCTATCGGGCGAATACAAGCTGGTGGACGCCCTGGAGCCGCTCGGGGTGCCGAGCCTGATCCGTTGCGATGTGCTGAAAATTTCCGGGCTGGTTGAGTTTGAGGCTGGCGTGGTGATCGAGGGGGAAGTGGCGTTTTCGAATCATCAGGCGGAGCGCAAGACGGTACCGGCGGGTGTCTATATAAACGGAGAATTTTAAGTTATGTGGAAAGGACGTTTCGCTCAAGATACCTCATCGCTGGTGCAGCAGTTCAGCGAGTCGATTTCGTATGATTGGAGATTGTTTCCGCACGATATCGCGGGGTCGATTGCCCATGCGCGGGCACAGATGCGGGCAGGACTGCTGACCGCGGAGGAATTTTCCCAGATCGAAACCGGCCTACGCGAGATCGAGACGGATATCCGGGAGGGGCGGTTCGAGTTCAGGGCTTCGCTGGAGGATATCCATATGAATATCGAGGCCGAGCTGATCAAGCGGGTGGGTGCGGTGGGGGGAAAACTGCATACGGCGCGGTCACGCAACGATCAGGTGGCGACGGATACGCGCCTGTTTTGCCGGATGGAGATTGACGGAATCATCGGGGCGATCTGTGCCTTGCAGTGGGTAATGGTCGATCAGGCGGAAAAGTATGCGGGTGCGGTGATGCCGGGCTATACCCATTTGCAGCGTGGTCAACCGGTGACGATGGGGCATCACTTGCTCGCGTATGTGGAGATGTTGCAGCGTGACCGGGGGCGGCTGCTGGATTGCAGGAAACGGCTGAATGTTTCGCCGCTGGGATCAGGGGCGCTGGCTGGCTCGACGATCAATTTGGACCGGGCCAGAATCGCGGATGAGCTGGGCTTCGACGGAGTGACGCATAACTCGATGGATGCGATTGCTGATCGGGATTACATTGCCGAGCTGCTGTTTGCGATCGCGCTCTGCGGGGTGCATCTGTCGCGGCTGAGCGAGGATCTGATTTTATGGTGCAGCAGCGAGTTCGGGTTCGTCAGCCTGTCGGACGCGCATACGACGGGTTCATCGCTGATGCCGCAGAAAAAGAATCCGGATGTGTGTGAACTGACACGCGGGAAGACCGGCAGGCTGGTGGGAAATCTTCTGAATCTATTGGTCTCCCTGAAAGGTCTGCCCCTCACCTACAACCGCGATTTGCAGGAAGACAAGCCGCCGCTATTCGACTCGGTGGATACCCTCAGGATGGTGCTGGAGGTGAATGCGGAAATGATCGCTGCGATGGAGATGCGGGAGGAAAAGTGTCTGGCGGCAGCGGGCGACCCGCTGCTTCTGGCGACGGATTTGGCGGATGCGCTGGTGAAAAGCGGCGTGCCTTTCCGACAGGCTCATGAGCTGGTGGGGAAGGCCGTGGCAGAATCCCTGAAGAGCGGCGTGCCATTGCACCAGCTTGATTTGAAAGCGATCGATGGGGCTTTCAGCGAGGAGATGGGATCGGTATTTTCCCTGGAGCGGGCCCTGGCTGCGAGAACGAACGTGGGTGCGCCTTCGATTGAGAATGTGAAACGCGAGATCGAGAGGTGGCGGGGGTGTCTGTAATTTATCCGCCGCTTGCGCATTGGATCTGGCTCGTTCCTGCGGTGATGATCGGCGCGTGTATCGGGTCGTTTCTGAACGTGGTTATTTACAGATTGCCCTTGGGCATGTCGGTGAACGAGCCGAAGCGTTCGTTTTGTCCCTTATGTAAGAACCAGCTCGGCATGTGGCAGAATGTGCCGGTGGCAAGCTGGCTGGTCCTCAAGGGAAAATGCGCCTATTGCCGGGCTCCGATTCCTTTCCGGTATATCGCGGTGGAAATCGTGACAGCGATCCTGTTCGGCCTGGTGTGGTGGCTGTTTCCGCCGCAGGTGGTGATTTTTCTTTGGGTGCTGATGGCCTTGCTGGTGGCGATCACCTACATCGATGCGGAACATCTGATTATTCCAACGAACATGACTTGGGCGGGGTCGGTGCTTGGACTCATTGCCTGTGCGGTGTGGCCGCAATTACCGACGATGGCGGGGATTGGCGGCAACTGGTGGGAGGGGCTGATGGGCGGAGCCATCGGATGGATCGCTGGATTTGTCGGTCTCTGGGTTGTTGTTGAATTGGGAAAAAAGGCCTTTGGGCGCAGGCAGATGAAGTTCGACAAAGAGGTTGAGTGGTCGCTTCGCGAGCCGGAGGGCGACGAGGATCCGATGTGCTTTGTGATCGATGGCGAGGCGATTGCTTGGTGGGATATTTTTTCGAGAAAGACCGACCGGTTGGTGGTGGATGCCACGGAAGTCATCGTGGACGGGGAGGAAACGGGAGCGGGTCAGCTGGTGATCCGGGAGACCGGGATAGAGCTGGCGGATGGGCGGAAGTTGGAGCTGGAGAAAATGGTCACGCTCAGTGGCAGGGCGAGAGGGGTTGTGATTCCCCGCGAAGCGATGGGCATGGGCGATGTGCATCTGCTGGGAATGATCGGTGCGTTTTTCGGATGGACAGGCGTGTTTTTCTCGCTGTTTTCGGCCTCAATCTTTGCGATTGTCGCAGCGGTCATCGGCAGGATCGGCTTTGGCAGGCAGTTGCCGTTCGGGCCGTTTTTGGCCTTGGGCGCGGTGGCTTGGATGTTCGGGGGCTGGCGGGTTTGGCAGTGGTATATGGGACTGGCGGGCTTTTAGGCAGTGCCGGTTTCTTAGAGTCCGTGTTTGGCTTTCACCATTTCGATTTCCTCGGTGAGTGAAGACCAGCGGGTATAGGCGAGATCGAGGGCTTTGGTGGCTTTTTCGAGCGCGTTGGTGGTCTGGCGGAGTTTTTCGGAATCGCTGGTGACTTGCTCCGAAGTCAGGGAGGCCGAGAGGGTGGCCTGGGTGGCTTCGTGGTCGGCGATTTTTGCTTCGAGGCTTGCAAGTTCATTCTCCAGGGGAGCGAGAATTTTGGTCTTGGCCTCCCGGGCGAGCGCTTCAAGGCGGCGCTGGTCCTTGCGATTCACGCCGGGGATGGATTCGGATTTTTGCGTGCCTGGCCTGACCTCGGCATCGGCGGTGGTGGCGGGGGCGCGCTTGGTGGAGGGGCTGGCGGAGGATTTTTCCTCGGCGATTTTATCGAGGTAGTAGGCGATGTTTCCGGAGAACAGGCGGGGCTCCTCGCCGGGGCGGAATTCGAGGGTTTTGGTGACGAGCGAGTCGAGGAAGTCACGATTGTGGGAAACGATCATCACCGAGCCGGGGTAATCGAGCAGGGCGCGCTGGAGGACCCCTTGGGATTGCATGTCAAGGTGGTTGGTGGGCTCGTCGAGAATGAGGAAATTCGCAGGTTTGAGCAGCATGCAGACGAGGGCGACGCGGGAACGCTCGCCGCCGGAGAGGACGCCGACTTTTTTGAACACATCATCGCCACGGAAAAGGAAACAGCCGAGCAGGTTGCGAACGTGGGGCATGGCATCGCGGGAAGCGACCGCTTCGACGGTTTCAAGAATCGTGATGGCCGGGTCGAGCTCGTCGGCATGGTTCTGGGAGAAAAACGAGGGGGCGACTTTGTGGCCGAGGGTGACCTCGCCGGTGTCAGGCGGTTCCTGGGCGGTGACGAGGCGGCAGAAGGTGGACTTCCCGGCGCCGTTCGGGCCGACGATGGCGAATTTCTCGCCCTTGTTGATTTCAAAATCGAAGCCGCTGAAGATTTGCAACGGGCCGTAGGCTTTCGATACGGCTTCGATTTTGGCGACCGTATGGCCGGAGTTCGGGGGCGGGGGGAATTTGAAATTCATGACCGCATCGTCCTGCTCCGGGGCGGGGATGCGTTCGACCTTGGCGAGGAGTTTGATGCGGGATTGGACCAGCGTGGCTTTGTTGGCAGAGGCGCGGAAGCGGTCGATGAAACGCTGGGTCTCGGCAATTTCACGCTGTTGGGCGGTGTATTGCTTGAGGCGGATTTCCTTGCGCAGGACCGACTCCCTTTCGAAGTAGGAGAAGTTTCCGGCGAATTCCTCCGCGCGGCCATGGGAGAAGGCGATGGTGCGGGTGCAGAGGGTATCGAGCAGCGCGCGGTCGTGGGAAATCAGCAGAATGGCACCGGGGTAATTGACGAGGTATTGCTCGACCCAGAGCTGGGTTTCGATATCGAGGTGGTTGGTCGGCTCGTCCAGCAGGAGGACTTCGGGCTGCTGGAGGAAAAGCTTGGCCATGGCGATACGCATCTGCCAGCCACCGGAGAATTCGGAGCAATCCCGCTTGAAGTCCTTGTCCT
>JACMMB010000282.1 GCA_014379305.1 Akkermansiaceae bacterium | reverse complement strand
TGAAAACCGGTTTCAGTCCGCGCGATCCGATGCTTGAGGTATTGGATTATTGTGGTATTTCCCAAGCCACAACAATCGCCGCGCTCATCCCCATTCGGCAGGATCTCCCGAATATCTTTAGCGCAACGATGGCTTGCGAGCCGTTCCAGTCCATTGGCATTTCATTTGCGCGAGGACTGTTTCGGACGTGGGGTCCTCATGCAGGCTGTGCCCCGCTGCGGCTTCTCAATGTCCCGCTCATTGAGTCTTGGGTTCCCAAATATTTGTCGCAGGGGGCCCTTGCTTTTATCAGAAATAGTGGTCAAGTCGCCGAGCTCCCACCCGATTTGTTTCCGGCCCTCTCGGGATCTCGCAATGGCGGCCACCTGCTCAAACCGTCGGAGGAAGTCAGGCTGCATGTTATGTCGGCCTCGCGCGCCATCCATGCGGCGATCCTCGCTCCGATCTGCGAGTTTCTGCCCCAATAAAAGGAACGTAGCTTCCAACCCGACTTGTGGAAGTTTTTTAAAACGAATGAATTCCGCGCGAACATTTCGCGAGGGAGCTTATCGGATTGCTGGCTGGTCCCCGTTGCGTTGCCGCTCCGACGCCTGCCTGATGCCGAATGGGGCCTTGCCATGAGAGCAATCAAACTACACCGAAAGCATATCCGCAGCATCAAGTTGCAAGCCACATCCATACTAACAGAGATCCACAAGGGAAAAATCAAAATCTGGAAAATCAGATCCCACCGGATCGGATCGACGGATCTCCTACGCGTCGATTTCGGGACGACAGCAGCCCCCGGTCAACTCATAAGCCGGTTCTTCGACTTGGAAAAATTCGAACGATTGTGGGACGTCTGGCTGAGGGGCGAGCTACTCGTTGTCACAAACCGAAAAGAAAGGACCGTTAACCAATGACGACGTCCAAGATTGTTTTATCACCGGGGCAGGAGCAAGCACTTGAAAAGCTCCGTCCCTTGGTCGATTTGGCGACGAGCGGGATCTGCAAACGACTGCCATTCCGTCCGCGGACATCAGTGTTACTGATTGGCCCCTCGGGCACTGGCAAGAGTCATATCGCCAAGGAACTTGCCAGGCAGTGCAATCTCCCTTTCTGGGAAGCCAATATGGCTAACTGGATCGTACTGGGTGCCCGCAGTGAGACACACACTTTTAAGTTGTTAGCCGACTGGATTCACCAACACGATTCGGGGGTGATCTTCACCGACGAGCTCGACAAGCTATCAGGCAGCGGGTCGGATTGGTTGAACTCCGTGAGGCTAGAGACTCACGACCTGTTAGATGGTCGCGTGCCCAATGCCGCGGTGGTGCCTTCCGGAATCTCGAAGCTCGAGGAACTGGCCGGACTTCATTCCGGAGAGCTCACGCAGGATTTCATGATGGCGGATATCCGGGAAAAACTACGGACGCGGTTCTTTGTCATCGGTGCTGGTGCCTGGATGGGGGGTTGGCAGGAAAACCGTCAACAACTCGGCTTTAACTCCACGACATCTGCGGACCGGCGACCCGACCGGCGCCAAATTCTCCAGTCTATCAGTCCCGAGCTCCTGCAGCGATTCAGGCGCGACGTCATCTATCTGGATCCGATGACCAAGCGCGAATATCAACAGGTTGCGGCATCCATCATCGCGCGGTTGCCGAAAACCCTCGTCGATTCTTTCTTGCGCGCCTGTACGCCGGCCATCGAAATGGCGCTCGAGGAATGCCTAGGCATGCGAATCTTCGAGGAAATCCTCGCCGACGTCTGGGCCGCGGAGTATGCGGTGCACCGTAACAACACGAATGCATGGACTTATCTGACCCGCTATCCGTGAAGCAATCCATCCCGCGCGGGCCGGCGAGATAACAGGCTCCCGATCAACAAAAAAGCACCGGGGGATCTTGCGATCCACCCGGTGCCTCCTATTGGTTAGGCTCGCTAAGGCAAGTTTCAAAGGTGCCCGAGTATCAAGCCTGCCATATTCCATAACCTTGAGCTCGGAGCTGCAAGGCGAGGGTTTTTTCTTGGCGCATAGCCCAGGTCCGGCGGGTGGGTGTGCGCTGCGGCACCATGTCTTGGCGGAGCTTGCGGCCGTAAACATGGGGAATACGGGCGACGTTTTTTGTCCCAAGCGTGTGCTGGAGGTATCTCTCCTCAACTAACAGGCTTGTCATCCCGATGTAAAAACAACTCATCCCGGCGACGTAGCGAGGATTCGCGTTCATGAACGCGGAATCCTTCAGCACGGAGAGGTGGAGCTCGATCGCATAGACCACGCAGGTCCAAAGCTCGGGGGCGGGGGTGTGGTTCGTCTGCCAATTCATCAGGGTAGGGTGGGTATTTGAAGGTATTGGCCGGAATCAAGACGCGCCGACCGCCGGAATATGGTTACGCTTACGTCGTAACCAAAGCAACTGTAATTTGACGGGCGTCGCAAAATTACGCACGCTTCCTTTCAATGATTCCCGATGAAGCAGCACCCGACACATCCAAACGAGGCCCCAATTATGAGCGAAATCTGCGACCGCCAACCAGCACCCGCGGGACTTTCGCGTTGGGGCGAGAAGCGCTCGAACGCGCGGACCGCCTCGCCCGAATTGCCAGCAATCACAAGGAAGGCGGTGTGTCTCGCTCCGCCGTGCTCCGCGGATTGTTGAGATTCGGCGAAGCCGCCGCGCTCCGGTCGGGCGACCCCTCGGTGGCCGCCGTCCTCGCTAACAGCAAGCTTCCGGACTCTGGCAAACTCCCCTTGCCCGCCGCCGAACCCGATGCCGCTGCCGCCGAGCTCTGGCGCGAGCTGCTCAAGGAGATCCTGGAAAGCTAGCCGCTGAACCGGACGGCTTTTAAGGATATCTGCCTCGAAATTGCGAAGGTGGATGCTAAATGAATCCAGCGATTCGCCTCTTACTGCCGCATTGTCGCAGCCAATCCCCTCAGAGGTCCGCGACGTGGGCTGTTGGCCATTCTACCATGCTGCCCATTCGCCGCGGAGAATCATCACTATTTTGCGTGTGTCGACTGGTCGACGGTGCCTAAAACCTTTGCACTTCCCGAGGGTGAAACAAGACACTGAGAATACCACTTCGGTTCTGGGTCGAATTTCAACGCTTTACCTAGACCAATATTACGGCTTTCCTTAGTTTCAAGACATGCAAGCATTTGCTCTCGCGCCCGCCATCGCCATGCTACGTCAGTCGGTTTATCCGTCTGTCGAGGGTTACTGGCGGGCGGATGCCGCCATCACCAGTTTCCTGGACAAGCATGTTTCCGGTTTTTTCGTTGGATCGACCTCCTGTGGCCCGGCTGCACTGAGCGCCCTTTTCCTTCCTGATGCCGTCGCGGAAGCCACGAGAGAGTTCAAAACACCGTGGATGAACCGCAGGATGATGGAATCCAGCCTTCGCCAGATTGGCGTGGAATTTAAAAAGCATCCTCGTCAGCTTCCTCCGCAAGGGGTCGCTCTACTCCAGCGGACCTACACGCCAGCGAAACGGACGTTCCGCGGCAGTGGGCTTACGGAAACACACTGGGTCGCCGTCATCGATGATTTCATCTTTGATGTGAACTGGCCGAAATGGCTGCCAAGCGCCCACTGGAGGTCACTTGTCGGGGATCCATTGGCCCGGCACCACAAAGCGGATTCGTGGGAGGTCCTCACCGGATATGAAATCCTCCCTCCATCATGCGGCGGGCAGAAGTGACGGAGTCAACGAACGGCCATCGGCACTCAGGCCATTCCTGCGGAGCAGATATTCACGCTGTTGGGCAATGTTCTGCTCCAGCAGAGCCGCCATGGTCTTTTGCATTTCCAACCCGGCCTGCCGCCACCTCAGCTTTCCGTCGCTGAACACCCTTGCTTCCTGATAGTTGACGGTCTTTACGAACGCGCAGGCATCCACCATCGAATACGATTGGCAAATTTCGCCGAAGAAGCCGATCTCGCGGTAGCCGGCGAGCACGATCGGATGGACGCGACCTCCTGTTGATTGCTGGAAGTCCATGAAATGCCCTTTGTAGACCTCGCGAGCAGGGAAATCCGGATCTTCTTGATTAAGACCCGTCTGGAATTCCAAGCAGGCGTGCCGGACGTCTGGAAACTCGGCGTAGACCTCCTGCAATCTCGTCCAATCCTTTTTGGTTTGAGCCTGGAGGTGCGGAACCACAGCGATGCCGGCGTCAGTCATGTCTTCGATCACCCGGAACATCTTTGTCTGGTTCCAGACCGAATTGGATCTCGGGCTATCCCTGACGAAGGAAAAGTTGGGAGCAGTCATGGCAAAAAGTCCCAGCTCCTTGAGTTGCGGCAAAATCAACCGCCGCGAGTCATAAAATCCCTCGATCCACCGATCCTTGCACACACTTGTGACGAGGATCGCCGCCCTCTCGGACAGTTTGAAGGCGTTGAGAAGCGCGGAACGCGAGCGATGCACCAGCTCAAGCCTGCCATGACGGTTGAACCTGCACAGGCGATACAGAGGAATGGAAACAACCTGTTCCTTCAGAATCCTCAAACGCTGGCTGCCGTGATCGATTTGGGGAATGTACCACGGAAGGGCGTTCGCGCCGGAGTCAATGGAAGCGAGCCTGACGGGAAGTTTCCCCAAGCCACCGACTTCCTCCACCGACCGGCCGAACAGGATGGGGTTGGCGGGGCAGGTGTAGTCGCATTCGGTATCAAAGCACCCTTCGCAGCGTTGAAAACACCCCCGATGACGACGCTCGTCATCCCATCCTCCGCATTCCGACAGAATACCGCACTCCGCACAGGACGACGGGGGTGGTGCCGGATTTCGTCTGTAACATGAATTCATGGTTCGTGTATTTCTCCGGGTTCGGCCGCTTTGATTTTGAAATTCCCGGAAAAGTCCTGCGCTTCATGAATGAGCACATCGAGCATCCCCGAGGTCCTGCCGCTTTCCTTCATTCTTCTGGAGATCTCCTTTGCCTCAGTGGGATCGAGTTTACCGATCTCCCTGCCATTCTGCAAAATCGCGGCATCTACCTCGGAATCGAATTTCAATAGCAGCCGGTAACCGGGTTCGAGACCGGTTGACGGGTCGTGGAGTTGGCCGCAGAACAATTCAACGACCCGATCAGGATTATTACGCTCCCACAGGGAATTGAGGTCCGTCAGCGCACGGCTTGAATCCCTCTTCTGAACGTAGTTGGCGGTGACCTTTCTGATGAATTCTAAGCCCATATTCTAAATTCCTTTCCAATCGCTGAATACTTCCATGATTTGCCGTCCCGTTTCCTGGAAACCAGCCGATGGGACAGCAGCGCGGTCAATCGGTTGCTCCATCCCCCGACGGTGATTACTTCGGTTGAGCGCTCTTTGAGGTCCTGCGCACTCACGGATCCCAGTGAAGCAACTCTCTTCAGGGTATCGACTAGGAACAGGTCGAGCTTGCCCAGGATCTCCCCATTTTCAAAGGGAGGTGAAACGCTGGCATCGATCAACAAACTGCATATTTCCCGATGTTGCAGAAAATCGTGAATATCAAAAAGAACCTCCTTGGATCCTCCGGTCACCACCGCGTAGATCGGGAGTGGCCGAATACTCCAGGGATCACCGAAGTCCACCCGTTTGCCACCTTCAGCAAACATCCTGCCACAAAGAAGGCACCAACCCAGCGTCGCACGGATGTAGCTTCCTGAAATCGACTCGGCTTCGCTGAAATCGAAACAAACAAGGATATCGCGATTCTCCTGATTTTGAATCATCCCGACCAGCGCTTCGAGGTCGGACTGCGCCGCTGTCGCACCGAAAAGATGTGCTCGCGAGGGCCGGATGGTCAGTGTCTCAAACTTCACGGCCACAAGTTCACTCACTTCAGTGATTGAGTAAAGAGAATTCCAAATCTTTCTCCGACGATTTTTTTCCGAGGGTGCAGCAGACATTCAGGTGGGCTCCGTCGATCCGAGGCATCGACGAAACTTCAGCAACCCTCCTGCCGTCCACCAGACGGATGGCCGCCAGGGTGTCCCCGCTTCTCAGACGAACGATCGCACCATGATCGGCGAATGCTTTCCAAAGTTGTTTGAAGCCCTCCCCTTCCCCCTGTCCGGCCCGTCTGCTGGCGGCCTTGTGGACCACCGCAAGAATCGCGTCCCGCTCCGACGACAACCCGGCCCAACGACTATCTTCGTGAAGGCTTCGGAGGAATCCACACCCCAGATCGCAAATGGAAAAGGCGAACCGCCGCGGCCCCACATGATAGCCCGCCAGCCCCTCGCTTCCACTTCCATCAAATGCACTGTGCTGAACGACATTTTCAGCCATTTCTGCAAATGCCTGCAACACCCCGTTCGCAAAATTCGAATCGAAGCCGGCCTCTCTCAGCCGGCCAAGAAATCGTCGTTCATACAAATGCCACCCTGGATCATCTCCTGCCCAGTTTTGCGGTCGGATCTTTTTGAACTCAAACTCGGGAGACTCGAACGGTTGGCCTTCCTCTCCCTCACCCGACCACGCCTTCAACATCGCAATCCATGGTGGATCCGCCCGCCTCCGAATCTCGGTCCTCAGTTGACCGGCTTTGGGATGACGGGCACTTACCAGGAAATACTCTACCATTCCTGCCAGAGTCATCCGCCCAAATCTCGGTAAAAAACCTTCCACACCCGCAGTGCCGGATAATTCCACCGACCGGCGACATGCTTCCGCATTCTTGGAATCGAGTAACAAGGCGGAGTCTTCACCCATCGCTCAAGTCTTACGAAAAGAGTCTTTTTGACGAGAACAAATCCACCAATACCCCGCGGTCAACCGAGGCATTCCCCTGTAGCGTGATAAGGCCAGCCTAACTCGGAGCTGATAATGCCAGAGGGATGGAACCACGCTCTGCTAGATTTCGCGCGAGTCGTCGGCCGCGCCCTATCAGATAAACCCGACCGTTTGCGATAAGAACCACCGGACGGAGCGTTCAGTCTTGTAGATTCCCATCATCGGAAAAATACAATCCCGGGGCAGTCGCCACCTTTCGGTGGTCGCCTCACACGGGTGGAGGGATGAGAGGTCCAGGGAAACAACCTCAGGGCTTGTCCAACCGCACCCATCCAAATGTCCTATTTTCTTATCGCTCCCCGTTTCCCCGGTGGCCGATTACTCGTCTCCGACCGCATCACCGCCCTGCGAATTCCAATCATCCCTCTCATTTGCCGCCATCTATCCGGCGACTGGGGCGAGGAAATCTGCCCGGACGATGTCGCCGCCAACAACGCCGCCCTGATTCACGGCGACGCGCTTCTTTCCCACTTTTCGGCCTTCACCGAAAGCGGTGAACGAATGGTAGTGAGCATCTTCACCGAGGCCGATCGCTCCGTCACCGTGGCGTTCATTGAAGGCGAAGACTGTTGATCGATTTCGGTGCCTTTGAGTGGCTTGAAGTTTTCATCGAAAGCCTCTCATCGGAATATAGCGAGCCGACAGTCCTGATCCTATTCGAGGCAAGGTATCAAAGCCGCCCCCCGGAATCAAAAGGTATCCTACTCACATCCCCGCTGCGATGGCGTGGGCGACGACCTTCTCCACGGCTGGGTCCAGACGGCCGAAGAGTGGCATGAGCTTGAATATCAACGGACGCGCCGATGGGTAAGCCAGCAGCTCGTTCAATTCCGCGTCGCGGCCTTTTGTATGGCGCACCAATTCATCGGCGGTCAGCCGATCAGCACACCATGTGACGGCTCCCCACGGCTCGGCATCGGCGCATTCATTGAACAGGGTTTCATCCAACTCGTCTCCCGCAAATTCCAGGGCGGCAAGCGGTGCCGCCCTAGCGCAGATAGCCAGCTGAGTTTTCGTCAGTGCCAAGCCGGGAGTCTCCGCACCGAATTTCCTCAGCACCATACTCGGTTCTCTCTCGCAGCAGAAATCAAGGAGCTCCGGGCTTAGGCGATTGGAGTGCGAAAGTGCGAAATTCGGGTATAAGCGGCCGCAAAACTCGAACTGCGAGACCGACAAACTCTCGCTGGGGCCGTCAAACATTAAAGCAGCCTGGGGTTCTTTACGGATACAGTAATCGAATTGCGCCGCAGTGAGTTGTTCGGTGTGAAATACAAGAGCGTGGCTCGGGGTTACCTCGACGAGGTTCCGTAGGTCATCGGGGTCCATCAGCTTGGCTCGTGCGGGTTTCGGACCGCGTCATCGGAGTGTCGTTTTCCGGGCACCGATGGGGCCCTTGGTTCGCAGGCTCCCCTCAAACAGGAACAGTCTATCAAGGCGTCCCGGATTTCCAACGATTTAATACTAATTTATCCTAATTTTACGGATACCTGTCATCCGCGGCTGCGAGCTTCTTCACTAGGAGATGTCTCCAAACCTCTCGCTCCGCGCCCGGCAGATCAGGATCCGCGATTTCCCTCGTGCCTCGGGATCCGCCGATCATGAACTGCCTCAAGACCTCCCAAGAATTCGTGCGCTCCGTTACCGACCAATCCTGCGGCGCTGCGCGTCCTCGGATACGTCGGTTCCAGAGCGGTGGATTGCTCCCTGACTAACTGGTCTGGACGAACCGGTTTGTGGAGGGGCGGCCCCTCGCCTTATCAATAAAAAAATCACCGGGTCTCGCTGCGCTGCGACCAGGCGATTTTTTTCCCTGACAAGTCTCACCCCGTGACGCTCGCCGCTTTGGGCAAGGTTTCATGCTTTGGCATGACCCTGAAACGACGAAGAGTGGAAGATGCGAAAGGGCACACCGGCCACGTCATGTGGGCACAAGCCTCCTGCTAGAAGGGGAGAGGGGCGGGCAGAACCGGGCGGCTGGGTGGAGAGGTAAAATCTGCTTGGCGGCTCTTGCGCACCACCCGCTTGGATTTGGACTGGATCACCCGATGAAAGAACTTCGGAACCACACCCCAACATCAGCCCCACACACCAATATGAACCACCACATCACCCCCCTCACTCCCACCTCGGCGCGCCTCGTCATGGAATCGGCAGAGCCTTACATGGCATGGAAGCAGTTAACAATCATCAGGCTTTATTTCAGCGCCTCGGGGACTGCGGTTCCAGGAATCGGGACGGTTCTCGGTCGTGATCCGGGCCAAACCTCAGCGATGATTCTCGATGTCCGTCAGCGAGACCTTGTAATCGTCTATTCCAGGGTCCGCAAAGGCTGCCAAGACTGCACTTACAGCTATTATCGCGTCACCGACGATTGGACCCTCCAGCCTCTGGAACCTGAGGTCCCCCTTCTCAAAAGCAAAGGTTTCGAGCCTTTGATCGAAGTGACCGATCCCCTCCCCGACCGTCAGCTCGATTCTTGCTCGGAGACGCTTCGAGATTTCCTGGCCGAATCCCATCCCACGTGGCTCAAGTCGATTCTAATGCGGCAGTTGGAGCATTGGCGGCAATTCAAACCTGAGCAGTTTTTTCGCCTCGCACCATCGTGTATGACCGACAGGGAGTTCGTCGCGTGTTTTCTGAACTATCCGCTGTTAACGCTGGCCAATTTCAAAGCCCGGCTAACACGAGTACAACTCCGGTCATGTATCCGCCGAAGCCTGGTGGGAGGCGTGATCCATGCATTCGATGAGCTTACCCCGGCTCAAATTAAAAAAGCCGAAGCCCGACATCCTGCCGAGATGATCCAGTTCGCGGGCGACCGGCTGACAGATGCACAGCTCCGTCGCGTCACCGAGGAAGCGCCTTGGACGGCTTTCTGCTGCCGTGCGGCAATGTCGCCTGCCAGACGCGCGCTAGTGCTTTCGGTTTCTTATCGCTTCGCTCCCCTTCTCAATCACGCTACCCCAAAGCCACAGTTGGAAGAGGAAATCATTCTTTCCATCACTCGTTTTCCGGAACTCTGGCTCTACCAGCATGGAAACGAGTGGGGCACCCTTATTCTAGCCTTACGGCTTCATCTGGCGCTAACGGTACCACCGGCCCGACTGTTGCAAATGCTCCTCGAACTGCCCGAGACACTACGCCAGCCGCTCGTCCGATACCTAGCCCATGAGATTTGATCTTCTATGGCGCATCCTCCGGTGAAATCGGCGTTTTCGATGGGTGATGTTCGCGCAAACGCGCGAACTCCCAAAATCTCCGGAACGGAGGCGAAGCGGTGGGTGCCCCGCAGTCGCAACTTAGCTCTGCCTTCCGCTTGGAAAATTTGCAGTAGAACTACCTACACCAAAAAACCATCTTGACTTGGCGACCCACTCTTGGATGCTGACCCTGTTTTCGGACGATCTCGTCCAAAAACAAAGGCCCTGGGGTGACCAGGACCTTTGCTAGCGATCCACTTCTCGAAAGAAACATCCCGCAGTGTGGAAGCAGTTGGATGCCATTCGAGGGGCAGTTCGTCAAGCCAATGATGAAACCGCCGGGCAGTCACCGCCCGGCCCCCAAAAGAATGAATACTGATAAAAATACATCCAACCGCGGAGGATCG
>JACMMB010000281.1 GCA_014379305.1 Akkermansiaceae bacterium | reverse complement strand
GCGCATCACCCGGCCATTCGCCAACACGATTTGCAGCCCCAGAATGTAATTGCGCGTCACACCGTATTTCAGACAACGCGGTCCGCCCGCATTCGTCGCGACATTTCCGCCGATCGTGCATTCCTTCAGGGACGCCGGATCCGGTGGGTAGTCCCAGCCCAAGTCGCGCACCGCATTCTGCAAATCTCCGGTAATCACTCCGGGCTGAACCACCGCCACCCCATCCTGAGGATAAATACCAAGGATTTTATTCATCCTCGCCATCGATAGCACGATCCCGCCTTGAATCGGCACACAGCCACCCACATAGCCGATCCCCGCGCCGCGTGTCGTCACCGGAATGCGGTTGTGATGGGCGAAATTCAAAACTTTCGAAACATCCGCCGTGCTTTCCGCAAACACGACCACGTCCGGCTGATGATTCGCGCTCCACTTGTCGCCTGCATGTGCCAGCCGGGTTTCATCGGTCACGCTGACTTTATCGTTGCCGAGTATCCGACGCAGGGCGTCTTCCAAAGGCTCGTCCACGTGCTTTTCCAGAAACGGTTTTTCCAATCTCGTCGGCTGCTCTTCCTCTTGGGCGTCAAGATCCTCCCACACATTTTCGGCCAGCTTGCGATGCTTGGATCTTCCGCCCTTGCTCCGGCTTTTTCTCAGCGGCAAACTCATAATGCTTCTAAATACCCATTCATGGACATCTGAGTCAACCATTTCACTGTTCCATTCCCGACCCGTAATTTCAATGGACCTTTTAAAAAAACAGTTGGTTAACGAAAGCTTGATTTCAAATAGCTTGCTGTCCGAGTGGCTTGAAAAATCGCGTATCATCCAAGCCCTCGTCTTGCCAAGCTGGCCGAGGATCGAATCCATGCTTGTTTTTTCAGGTTGAAGCGTGCAAGGGTGTGCGTCCCCGCGAAGAAGTCGCGGTTTCTTTTTTATGGACACACCTCCTTTTTCCGAGCTCGGGCTACCAGCTGATTTGCTGGCTGCAATTGAAACCCTGGGCTACGAGCGGCCCTCTCCGATTCAGGCATTGAGCATTCCTCCCGCTCTGGCCGGAAGGGATATTTTAGGACTTTCGGCGACCGGATCGGGAAAAACAGCGGCCTTCGCGCTGCCTGCGTTGGCGCAAATCGATGTGAAGCTGGCCTATCCGCAGGTGCTTATCCTGTGTCCAACGCGTGAGCTTGCGGTGCAGGTTTGTGAGGAAGTCCATCGGCTGGGAGCGAAGAAAGCGGGCTTGCAAGCAACACCTGTTTACGGCGGAGCCCCGATGGATCGCCAGCTTCGCGCCTTGCGTGCGGGGGCGCAGCTCGTGGTTGGAACACCCGGCCGATTGCTGGATCATTTGCGCAGGGGTTCGTTCGATGCCAGCAGGATCAAGATGGCGATTCTGGACGAAGCCGACCGGATGCTGGACATGGGTTTCAAAGAGGAAATGGACGAAGTGCTAGCCGCACTTCCTGAGAAACGACAGATTTTGTTTTTCTCAGCGACGATGAATCAGGCGGTGACCCGGTTCATTAAAAAGTTCGGAAACGATCCGCAATTGATCCAGATCGAACAGAAATCCCTGACGGTTTCGACTGTTGACCAAGCCTATTACGAGGTCAGGCAACGGTCCAAAGTCGAGGTGCTTTCACGGATTCTCGACATGAATCCGCCACGTCTGGGAATCATTTTCTGCAATACCAAGCGTTCGGTGGATGAATGTACGGAAGATCTCGTAAACCGAGGTTATGCGGCGGACCGCTTGCATGGCGATATCACCCAGCAGATGCGCGAGCGGGTTTTGAAACGTTTCCGCGACGGGGCGGTGGAGTTATTGGTGGCGACCGATGTCGCGGCGCGGGGGCTGGATATCGATGAGATCGACATTGTATTCAATTACGATCTGCCGACCGACCCGGAGGATTATGTTCACCGGATTGGCCGGACAGGCCGCGCCGGACGTTCAGGACGGGCGGTGAGTTTTGTTTTCGGGAAGGAGATTTACCGTTTGCAGGCAATCGAACGTTACACCCGGCAGGTCATCAAACGGGAGCGCATTCCTTCGGCGGAGCAGGTGGAAGGCAGGCGCGCGGATTCGATTTTTGAAACGCTGAAAGAGCGTCTGGAGACGGGTGGTTTTGATTCCTATCAGGAAAATATTGATCGGCTTCTGGAACAGGGCCACACGCCGACGGATATAGCGGGCGCGTTAATCACCATGTTGCGTGAGACGAACGGCAGGGAGGGAGAGGCGATTCAGGAGGATCGCGAGCCGGATCGTCCGTCACAACGGGATGCTAGGGGAGGCAAGGAGGATCGGCCACGCCCGGAGCGCAGGGAACGTCTGGACAATACCGAACGCTACGAGCGCGGCGGAGTTCGCGACGCGGGTCCGGTGGAGGGCGGGATGTGCCGACTGTTTATTTCATTGGGCAAGGGGGCTGGAATCATGCCGAAGGATATCGTCGGAATGATGTATCGCGAAGCGGGTCTGCCGGACGGCTGTCTGGGCCGGATCACGCTGTTTCCGAAACACTGCCTGGTCGATGTGCCGGAGGGTCTGGCGGATCAGGCGATTCAAAAAACGCGCAATGCGAAGCTGCGGGGAAAAGCGTTCAGAATGGATTTTGATCGCGGGCCGAATCAGTAAAACTCCCGCTTACAAATGGATCAACGCAAGGCCAGATCGAATTAAAAGCGGATGAGCGAAGGGTTCGATGCAAGTGGCAATCCAAAGAAATATATTTGGTTCACCACCTTATACAACGCCCGGGCCTATTACCCGATATTGGCGATTCTGTTTCTGGATCTGGGTCTGACCTTGGATCAATATGTGATGCTTAACCTTGTATGGGCGGCGACGATTTTCATATTCGAAGTGCCTTCGGGAGCGTTGGCGGATGTCGTGGGGCGGCGAACTTTATTGGTTGCCGCCTCGGGATTGATGGTGGTTGAGATGGGTTGTCTGTTATTCGCGCCGGTGGACGGGGGATGGATTCTGTTTTCGATGTGCGTGGCGAATCGTTTCTTTTCCGGGCTCTCGGAAGCTACCGCGAGTGGAGCGGACGAGGCATTGGCCTATGATTCACTGCCTGAAAAAGATCGAGATGCGGCTTGGGACGGGGTTTTGGGCTCCGCGATGCGGTATCGTTCGGTGGGATTCGTCATCGCAATGATCATCGGCGGGATGCTTTACGATCCTTCGATGCTGAACCGGGCTTTGCCGGATGGAATGAAGCTTTCGGAGGGACTGGCGCACCGCCTGCCGGTCGCCTTGGTATTTTTACAGGGATTGGTTTGTCTGGGGATCACTCTGAGGATGGTGGAACCGGTCAAGGTGCGGAATGAGTCGGTTTCGCAATCCTGCCGCAAAGCGGTGGCCCTGACTCTGAAAACCGCGAAGTGGGTTTTCACCAATCCCAAAACCTTGTCGATCGTGATGGTGGGGCTTGCCATTGACTCGGTGGTGCGGAATTTCGCGACGATCACGAGCAGCTATTATCGTTTGATCGAGCTGCCCGAATGGACCTTTGGATTTCTCGGAGCTGCGGTCGGTATTCTCGGATTCGCGGTGCCATCTATCGCGACCCGGCTGAACAAGCGTTTCAGTCCGCTCACGAATCTCGGGCTGATAGCCGGGGTTGTAGTGCTTTGCCTCAGCGGGCTGGTTCCCGCGAATTCCTATTGGTGTCTGATTCCGGGCTTCATGATCATGATGACGATGGGCCTGATGGGTTTCACGATCAGCAAGGCCCTGCACCGGGAATCCGACTCATTGCAGCGCGCGACAGTGTTATCGGTGAAAGGTCTGGTCTTCAATCTGGCTTACGGGGCGTTTAGTTTGGGATTTTCGCGTTTGCTTACAACTTTCCCCGATGAGCCTGCCGGCAATGCCTTGAGGCAGGCACTGCTTTGGCAGGTGCCGTTTTTTGCACTGCTTGTTTCCGTGCTGATATTTTGGGCGAAGTGGATGTTGGCGGATAAGGATCGCCGGACATCGGCAGGATGAGAAGAGCTTGCAAAGTTCTTGCCATGCAAGGGTGGCAACAAACATATTCCCAGCGGATGTCCGAAATCATAACGAACTGGTGGGACG
This sequence comes from Akkermansiaceae bacterium, assembly GCA_014379305.1. Taxonomy (GTDB): domain Bacteria; phylum Verrucomicrobiota; class Verrucomicrobiia; order Verrucomicrobiales; family Akkermansiaceae; genus Luteolibacter. The sequence goes on along the minus strand of JACMMB010000281.1, from coordinate 6,713 downwards.
CGCTGGATTTCGAGCTGCAGGTTTTTTACGGCATCGCCATCGTTGCTTCCATTTGCCTGCTGATCCAACTCTTCCTGTCCCTTTTCATGGGGATGGATCATGACTTCGACAGTGTCGGTGTCCATGAGCACAGCTCGGGGATGAGCATTTTCTCCATCCGCGGGGTCACCGCTTTTTTCCTCGGATTTGGTTGGACGGGTGCCATCTCGATCAAATCGGGACTGGGTCTTTTACCCTCCATATTCCTGGCGTTGATGGTAGGCACCGCATTGATGTTTGTTATTTACGTTTTGATGAAAAGTTTCCTTCGTCTGCAATCGAGCGGGACTCTTGATTATGCGAACGCGGTCGGTCAGCTGGCCACTGTCTATGTAACCATTCCTCCCACGCAGGGTAGTGGCGGACAAATCGAGACCATGATTCAAGGTCGCCTTGTCACCGCCGAGGCATTGCAAAAAAGCAGCGAGCCTCTGAAACCGGGGACCAAAGTCATGGTGGTTGAGAAAATAGGTTCCAGCACTTTGATCGTCGAAACACTGAAACAATAGCAATTTCCCACATACCCGAAATCCCATGGCATACATATTTGGAATCGTATCGATCATCATTGTTCTCGTAGTCAGTTTCATCTCGCTGGCAATGCGCTACAAGCGTTGCCCCTCGGATAAAATCCTGGTGGTCTATGGAAAAGTGGGCGGCGGAAAATCGGCTCACTGCCTCCATGGCGGCGCGGCATTCATTTGGCCCATCATCCAGGATTATCAATACCTCGATCTGACGCCCCTGCCGATAGATATCCGGCTGGAGGGCGCGCTTTCCAAACAGAATATCCGCGTCAATACTCCATCGACCTTCACCGTGGGTGTCTCAACCGAGCCGGGTGTGATGGAGAACGCCGCCGAGCGGATGCTTGGTCTGGACATGGAACACGTGAAGGAACTGGCGAAGGATATCATTTTCGGCCAGATGCGGGTGGTGATCGCGACCATGGACATTGAGGAGATCAACGCTGACCGGGACAAACTGATCGCGAACATTTCCATGGGTGTTGAGGTCGAGTTGAAAAAAGTCGGTCTGCGGCTGATCAACGTCAACGTGCAGGACATCACCGACGCTTCCGGATACATTGATGCGCTCGGACAGGAAGCCGCTTCCAAAGCGATCGCGGAAGCCAAGGTGAAAGTTGCCATGGCGGACCGCGATGGTGAAATCGGCGCTGCGGCAATGCAGCGGGACAAGCGGATCAGCGTGGCGTCCGCAAATGCCGAGGCGACCAAGGGAGAGAACACCGCACAGATTGAAATCGCAAATTCGGATGCCCAGCGGCGAAGCTCGCAGGCCGAGGCCGAGCGTCACGCGATGGCTGCCGAAAAGGTGGCCGAGGCCAAAGTTCTGGAAGAGGCATATGTTTCCGAACAGGCGGCGGAGAAGCAACGCGCGGAGCGCGACAAAGCCACCCAGTACGCGAACATCGTCGTGCCGGCGCAGGTGGCGAAGGAGCGACAGATCGTCGAAGCGGATGCCGAAGCCGAGCGTGTCCGCCGTATTCAGCAGGGCAAGGCGGATGCGGTGCGGGCCGAGAAACAGGCGGAGGCGGATGGGATTATGTATGTGAAAGAGGCGGAGGCAGGCGGCCTGAAAGCCAAGCTCCTCGCCGAAGCGGAAGGCGCGCAGGCGGTGCTGGCAGCCAAGGCAAAAGGTTTCGATGACTTGATCAAGGCTTGTCAAGGCCCCGGCGGTGCCCAGCAAATGCTCGTTACCGAGCTTCTGCCACAGCTCGTTCGCGAGCAGGTGCAGGCGATATCCAATCTCAAGATTGATAAAATCACCGTGTGGGACAGCGGCATCGGTGCGGATGGGAAAAACAGCACCGCGAGCTTTCTCTCAGGAATGGCCGGGGCGGTGCCGCCGCTTCATGAGATCGCAAAAAATGTCGGAGTGGAATTGCCAGCGTATCTTGGAAAATTGGACTCCGGCCGGCCAGCGAAGAATTTCCCTGCTGCGGAGACACACACGCCGGAGCCTGGTTGATCGCGGCCAGCGGGATCATCGGGCCGGACTTTGCGCCACCCTTGGATTTCCCGCAACTGGCCGATTGACAGGCAAGTCGCTAGTGCTAGCCTGCCGCGCCCGCTGCAAGGTAAAACAGGATGGTCTAACAGAACCTTTCCGCGGTCTCTCAAACCGACAATATCAAAACGATGGCAACCAAGAAGAAGACTACAGCCAAACCAGCCGCGCGGAAATCCGACACCAAGAAATCCTCTGCGAAAAACATCAAATACGTTTACACATGGGGCGCGGGCAAGGCCGATGGAAACGGCACCATGAAGCCGCTCCTTGGCGGCAAGGGTGCGAATCTGGCGGAGATGACCCGGATAGGACTGCCAGTGCCGTCCGGTTTCACAATCACTACCGAAGTCTGCACTTACTTTTACGACCACAAGCGCACCTATCCGAAGGTGCTCCGCTCCCAGATGGAAGCCGGTGTGGCCAACATGGAAAAAATCATGGGCTACAAATTCGGCGACTCGAAAGGGTTTCCCCTTCTGCTGGCCGTGCGCTCCGGCGCCCGCGACTCGATGCCCGGCATGATGGACACCGTGCTCAACCTCGGTCTCAATGACAAGACCGTGGCCGCTCTTGCCAAAGCCACCGACAACGAGCGCTTCGCATGGGATTGCTATCGTCGGTTCATCCAGATGTATGGCGACGTCGTCCTCGGGGTGCAGAAAAATCCCGATGAGGACCATGAGCCGTTCGAGCATCTCATTGAATCCTACAAGCATGAGAAATACGGCAAGGACATCGTCGATTCCGAGCTCACCGCAGAGGACAACAAGGAAATGGTGGCCCGTTTCAAAGCACTGGTAAAAAGCCGCACGGGAAAAGGTTTCCCGGAAGATCCATGGGAGCAACTTGATGGCGCCGCCGGCGCCGTGTTTGGCTCGTGGATGAATGACCGCGCCATCGTTTACCGCCGTAAATACGCCATCCCCGCCGCGTGGGGAACGGCTGTGAATATCCAGGCGATGGTCTTTGGAAACACAGGCTCCAATTCCGGCTCCGGCGTTGCTTTTACCCGCAATCCGGCCAATGGAGAAAATGAACTTTACGGTGAATTCCTCGTCAACGCACAAGGTGAGGACGTCGTCGCCGGGGTCCGTACGCCGGATGCGGTGGCAGGAATGGCCAAGGCGCTTCCAGGTGCTTTCAAGGAACTGATGAAAGTCCGCGGCATCCTTGAGAAACATTTCCGGGACGTGCAGGATGTCGAGTTCACCATCCAGGACGGCAAGCTGTTCATGCTTCAGACGCGCAATGGCAAACGCACCGCCGCCGCCGCCCTCAAATTCGCAGCGGACATGGTGAAGGAAAAACTCATCGACTGGCAAACCGCAGTGATGCGCAACCCTGCCGATCAGCTCGACGCGCTCCTTGCCCCGGTATTCGACATCGCGGAAGCGAAAAGCCAGACGATCATCGCACGCGGCCTGCCTGCGGGTCCGGGTGCTGCCTCCGGGAAAATTTATCTCAATGCCGACCGTGCCGAGAGTGCAGCGCAGAGAGGCGAGAAAGTTCTCCTTGTCCGCGTTGAAACCTCGCCGGAAGACCTGCGTGGCATGATCGCCGCCGAGGGTATTCTTACCTCACGGGGTGGCGTTTCCTCGCATGCGGCGCTTGTTGCCCGCCAGATGGGCAAGGTTTGCGTCTGTGGCGCATCCGGTGTCGAGGTGGATTACGATAAGAAAACCGTCTCTGCCGGTGGCAAGACATTTAAAGAAGGCGACTATCTCTCCATCGATGGAACGGCAGGAACGGTTTATGGCGGCGAGCTTGCGACCGAGCCTTCTGAAATCATCACCGGCCTGATCAATAACAAGAAAACCTCGCAAAACACCGAGAAGTTCAAAAACTTCGTCCAGCTCATGGATTGGTGTTCCAAGGCAACCCGGATGCTAGTGCGCACCAATGCCGATACTCCGGAGCAAGTGAAGAACGCGATCGCTTTCGGCGCTGAGGGCATCGGTCTCACCCGCACCGAGCACATGTTCTTCGAAGGTGACCGCATCGATTCGATGCGTGAAATGATCCTCGCAACCAACGAGAAGGATCGCAAGGCAGCCCTCAAAAAGCTCCTGCCGCATCAACGCAAGGACTTCTTTGGAATCTTCAAGGCGCTTGAAGGCAAACCTGCGACCATCCGCCTTTTGGACCCGCCGCTGCATGAATTCCTGCCGCACACCAAGGAACAGCAACTCGACCTCGCGAATAAACTTGGCATGAAAGTGGAGAACATCATGCACCGCGTTAACGAGCTTCATGAATTCAACCCGATGCTCGGTCACCGTGGCTGTCGTCTTGCCATTTCCTACCCGGAAATCGCTGAAATGCAGGCCCAGGCAATCTTCGAAGCCGCCGCGATGTGTGTGCAGAAAGGCATTCCGGTGCAGCCTGAAGTCATGGTTCCTCTCGTCGGCTACGCGCGCGAGCTGGAGTTGCAGGTGGAGATCATCCACCGCGTCGCCGCCGAGGTGAAGGCCGAGAAGGGAGTCGAATTTGATTACATGGTCGGAACGATGATTGAAGTCCCGCGCGGGGCCATCACTGCGGACGAGATTGCGAAACACGCGGAATTTTTCTCATTCGGCACCAACGATCTTACCCAGACCGCGCTCGGTATCAGCCGTGATGACATGGGCTCGTTCCTCAACAGCTATCAGGAAAACGACATTTTTCCGCGCAATCCATTCGCTTCCCTCGACACTACCGGTGTGGGTCAGCTTATGGAAATCGCGGTGGAAAAAGGCCGTAAGACCAAGCCGAACATCAAGCTTGGCATCTGCGGCGAGCATGGCGGCGATCCTGATTCGGTGACCTTCTGCCATAAGCTTGGTCTCGCTTATGTTTCCTGCTCACCCTATCGCGTGCCGGTTGCCCGCCTTGCAGCCGCGCAGGCTGCGATCGCCGATGGAACGGGAGGCGCCAAGGCTTCGACTAGGAAATCGGACAAAAAAGCCCCGAAGAAATCCGCGAAGAAGAAGTAAATCGAACGCGGTTATCATCCATTCAAACCAAGCCGCCCCGGAAGTTCCGGGGCGGCTTGCATTTCAGCTCTCCCATCCGCAGCATCGGTCTCGTGCATCGCCAATTCCTTCTCGATCAGCTCAGCGAATACTCCCAACGCCATCCTCTGGAATCCGAGACTACGAACGCTTTCGTGGAGTTTGTAAAATCGCAGCCTGAATGTTTCGAGAGGAGTCTCGCCATGGGGCATATCACCGGATCGGCATGGGTGGTCAATGCGGACGGATCCGAGGTGCTGCTGACACATCATCGCAAACTTGACCGCTGGCTGCAGCTTGGCGGCCATGCGGATGGGGATTGCGATACACTTTCGGTAGCGATAAAAGAAGCCGAAGAGGAATCCGGACTCCGTGATTTCACGCCTCTTGGATCAGGAATATTCGACCTCGATATCCATCCGATTCCGGCACGGAAAAATGACCCCGGGCACTTGCATTACGATGTCCGCTATGTGCTCCGGGCAAACGGCTCCCTGAGCTTCACCGTCAGCGAGGAATCCCACGATCTTTGCTGGATCGCAATCGACCAAGTGAGCACGCTGACTTCCGAATCCTCCATGATGCGGATGGTGGATAAGTGGAGAAACCTGAGATTCAAATCCGCGGGCATGCCATCGCCATGACTTCTTCCGGAGAAAATCCTACTTCCCTCAGATTCCCGACCGATCTCGCCGCGTCGCGTTTTGCCAGCCGGACTCCGTTCTCATCGCATATCAACGGATGGTGAAAATATTTCGGTTCCCGATATCCGAGGATGGCTTGAATTTGTCTTTGGACATGGGTTGCGCCGAATAGATCCTCTCCTCTCGTGACGTGGGTGACGCCTTGGAACTGGTCATCAACAACAACCGCGAGATGATAGGCAATGCCGATGTCCTTTCTCGCCAGAACCACATCACCATTGACCATGATGTTTACGGGAGAGAGACCAAATTTTTGGTCATCGAAGCTGAGACTGCCGTGTATTTCCCGCGCTTTTGAAGAGTCGAACCGCCATGAGTGCGCCTTTCCGGCTGCCATTAAGCCGGCAGCCTGCTGTTCGGTTAGATTCCGGCAAATTCCCGGATAGACCATGGCTTCATTGCCGTGGGGGGCGCTTAAAATGACAGCGATCTCGGCCTCGATATCCTTTCTTGTGCAGAAGCATGGATAGACCAGTCCCAGCCGTTTGAGTTCCTCCAAACTTGATTCATAGGCTTCCATGCGGTCACTCTGTCGGAGAATCGCGCCATCCCAATCAAGTCCCAACCAGTGCAAATCCGCTTCGATTTTGTGGTAGAATTCTTCGCGCACACGACCGCCGTCGATGTCCTCCATCCGCAGGAGAAAAGTACCTCCCCTATCCCGCATCGAGGTATCGCAAGCGACTTTTGCCGCAAAAACGTGCCCTAGATGAAGTTCTCCAGACGGGCTCGGAGCGAATCTTGTTACCCTGTTCATGCTCAAGGCGGGTCTGGCTGGCTCCAGCTGGAAGAGGTATTCTATGATTTGAAGAATACCGTGAAGTAGATTAACAGGAGAACCCCGAGACCGAAGGTGAAGGAGTAGGCCTGGAGATTTCCGGACTGGGCTTTTCGGAAGAGATTTCCCGTGGATTCGGCGAGGCGGGTGAGGCCACCGACGATG
>JACMMB010000280.1 GCA_014379305.1 Akkermansiaceae bacterium | reverse complement strand
TTGGGATTTTTATCATCCTGTAGACGACAAATACGCTTTGGTATTCGGCACCCGGGAGGTTGGGATTTGACTTATTTTGTTTCGAATTTGGTCGAGGTGGTATTGATGAGCGACGACCTCGAAACTCAATTTAGGTTGGCGCGTAGCGAAAGAGGTTCTATCAAGTCTGGGGGACTGTTGCAAGAGGAATTTCGAGACCCGCGGGCACCTTAGAATAATGATCCTAATTTTCAATTTATCCAAATCAAATTACCCATCTGCACTAGGGGCTATTCGAGGATGAGATCGGTAAAAGTGACGACGATTTAAAAGTTTGATGACATGTAATCAGATTCAGACGCTGCCGCCCGTGGTTGATTAGAGCTTTAGGCACTAAAACCATAAATAGAAAGGGGTGAATCTCAGACTAGGAATTTGATCCCACTTAGGGGGAGACAAAACTTATGTCCGTGTGTTTGTTCCAAAGAAGATAGGCAATTACTTACGCTCGATGCATCAACCAAATTTGTGTAACATTTCTCGGAATCTGATCAATCAATAATACGGAATTCTCGATTATGTTGCGAAATGAAAAAGTTGGATGGGCCATTTGCAAAGCTGAATTCTCCAAATGGATTGTACTCGGAAATGGTTTTCTCAATCGTCGCTCTACCCGTTATCAGTGCAAGATTAATCGGCCCTACCAAACATCCATTCCGTCCCCTGACTGTATGATCGATGAAGCTCCGATCTTTCGCGAGATCTGTTTGAGCGCTGAGCCAAATTGCATTGTGACGAATCTTCATTTTCAAGGATTAGGGCAACAGACAATCTACATCTACTAAAAGTCGTGGCTCACGTTGCTGAATATGCCGTAACAAAAAAAAAATCGCAATTACGCGATTGCGTAGTGTCGACAGGTGGCTTTATTCTCATTATTGCGTGGCCATCGGATTTGAAGAAACTGCACTCGGAACCTGAATATGCGACGAAAACAATCTTTAGGTGCTGAACGTGAGAAACCTTAGAATTCCATGTTTAGGCCAGTACTTATTAAAATCTGGGACCATTCATCTTGTCCACTATTGATTGTATAGCGGACCGAAGTACTAAATCCGATCCGGTCGCGGAACAATGGGCGCTCGTATGACAACAGGACTCCTAAGTTCTCTTCGGTAGTTTGGGACGCTCCAGCAGCTCCAACTCTCTCGAAACTTGATATGTATAAATCCAACCCAAGTCCGGCGGATCCGACCGGAAGCGACCGAATTAAACTAGAAGATACCGACCAATCATTGATAACGTAATTTGCCTGACTTGGCGAAGGAACGATTCCGGATTGAATTGAATTGTTCCACGCCCACCGCTCGTCGATTTTATACGTGGAACTCAAGCTTCCCGTTAGATTAAAATCACCGGCCTGGGATTCCCGGGAATTCTCGGAATACTGCAGTCCGAGCGAGACCGCTAGTTGAATCCGTTCATTCGCCGCGTAACTTGTATTCATGGAGAAACCCCATGAATCACGAGTGCCTGTATTGTCAGAACTTACTTTGGCGTAACTTATGCTTGGCCCAAAGCTGAAACGTTCAGTTGCAGCCCACGAACCTCCAAAGTTCGCTGAAATGTTATCAAATCCTACGACAGTGCTGTTCCCGTAGTCGGAAATGGAGCTGGAAACAGAAGCAAAACCAGAAGTTCTGGGAGCAATCTGGTAAGTTCCCCGGAGGCCAAGACTCAGCGCCGATCCGGTGACAAATTCCCCGGCAAGTCGGTCTGTTCCGGACTCTTGAATGTAGCCCGCGTAAGCGCTTATCTGTGTTCTAGAGCCGGAAACTATGATTGACACATTTCCTGACTGATCAACTCCATCAAGATTTGTATTGTGGAGGTAGCTACGAACGACTGGTAGGTAGCCGGCAGAAATAGTCACACTGGCCCCACCTTCAGGATCTGTTGAATAGCTGACTCGGGGTGAAATGTTGGTTGCAAATTCACTTTTTTCGTGTTCGGTCTGAAAGAAATTGGAATCGTAAATAGATTGGATTGCGAGTGCGAAGTCAATTCCGCCCTTTAGGCCTTCTCCCACCCCTGCAGGCAAGAGGTCACCAAAGGGCATGGGGCCATTCACCCCAAATGGGTCGGAATTCGCGTATCGAGAGGTGAAATTCTGAGCAGGTGATAAGGAACTTAATTGAAAAAAAACTAGAGCTGCGAGCATCGCAACTTTTTTCTCCGTGTAACACCGGGGGGGGGCAGACATTTTAAGAAATCGTGTGTATTTGCAATAGTCTAAGACCCGTCCTCCCATGGTGTCAATCCTATTACCCGATTGCAATGGACCTGTTTATTTTGAAGGCAGTATGATGGTTTGCGAACTCTCATGGCCATCGCGAAGGGACGTCGGGCGGGAGGGTAGGAGTCAACAGGTTTACGACAGCGACGATATCTCGGCGTGAACGAGTTGTGAAACTGGCTAGAATGGTCCGAGACGCCTGTGGTATTGCCGATTTTCCTGCCACCGCGTGAAATACCTAACGGTAAGGTATTTTCCTAAGCAGCACCAAATTCCAATCCATGCAGCGAAGCTTGGAGCCCTAAGCTGGACAGATCTTGATTGAGAATCGGTATGATTCTTCTTTGCCCAGGTTGGTTTGCCGGCACTGTTCTTCTTCATTTCAACATTTGTGAATCTCCTTAACAATCCTAACGTCAACTAGATACAGAATCTCGATCTCGTCTTGGGTCAGTTCTAGGCCTATCAATGGCCGCTTGTTTCTCTTCGATTCATAAATCGTTCAAAAATAATTAATTTTATTCTTGTTAATTTTTCCTTAATTTTTATGTTCTGAGACAGATCAGCGCTCCATACAGTCAATGATCGATGCCTAAAATTGTGCCTGACATCTAGTGGATTCAAACGACTCAACCGTCCAATTTGAATCAATTCTAAAATCTTCCTGAGAAGCGAGTCCCTTTCGCCTCTCAGGCGGCCTTAATCCGGAATGAAGCATTTTTCCGGATCAGGTTGCCCGTCACTTCGAGAGAGTCCCGCTCTAGAGTTTAAAGACGGGGGGTTGTTCCAAATCGTCACCCTTACAACCAGCCATGAATACCAGCCACTTGGCCTCCTCGGCCAATTTGGGCGGAGCCTTGCAAACAAGGCATTCCGCTCGACAAACATTGATCGAAGTTTTCTCACTATTTCAGCCTGAAATACTTGGAAATCGACTGCGAGAATTTACACTGTTCGGATTCAGCCTCTTTTCTTCGGCAGATCTGTTGCTCGCGGCCCAAGCTGTGACATTGGCTTGGGACAATAACCCGGAAACCGACATCACAGCGTATCATCTCAGATATGGCACTACTCCCGGCGTCTACCCGAATATTGTCGATGCCGGGCCAGATACCGAGGTGTCCGTGCCAGATTTAGTTGAAGGAACCACCTATTATTTCGTGGTATCCGCGACCAATGCAGCCGGGGTCCAAAGTCTATACTCCAATGAAGTTTCCTACCTCGTAGAACCTGTGGTAGTGCCCCCGACCAGTGTTTGGAACTTACACTACGCAGACAGCCAGGAGTCCCAAACCTTTCGGGCTTCGTACGCTTTCGACGGCGACCCTAGCACGTTTTGGCATACAGCATGGTCCGGAAACTCCACTCCCCCTCCCCATGAGATCCAGATCGACCTGGGATCAACGCAAAATATCAACGGCTTCCGGTATTTGCCGCGGCCGGGCACTTCTCTGGTCGGAACCGTGGGCCAATTCGAGTTCTATGTGAGTCTTGACGGAGTAAACTGGGGACTTCCGGTCGCCGCTGGGACCTTTCCCAACAACCATGATCTAAAAGAAATCCGCTTCGCGCAAATCAACTGCAAATACATTCGGTTTCGGGGGCTCACGGACGCCAATGGTGGCACTTACATGACTGTGGCTGAGCTTGCGGTGGTTCAAGATTCACTTCCGGGCGTCAACCAAACCCCCATAGCAACACCGAGCATTTTGACTACGACAGAAGACACATCGCTTAATATTGCCCTTCAAGGCACAGACGGCGATGGAGACTCTTTGGATTTCTCAGTAGTCAGCGCCCCAACCAAGGGAACGCTCTCGGGAACAGCGCCAACAATGGTCTACACTCCATCGGCAAATTCCAATGGAATCGATAGTTTCACGTTCCGTGTCAACGACGGCACCGTCAATTCTGCGCCAGCCGCTGTTTCCATCACGGTCTCCGCCGTCAACGATACCCCGCTCGCAACCTCCATGTCAGTGACGACCATCGAAGACAACCCGCTGCCGATCACGGTCGGCGGCACCGATCTGGACGCGAATACCTTGACTTTCGCCATCGCCGTCGCGCCTGCTCACGGTACGCTCACGGGCAGCCCTCCGAACCTGATCTATAGTCCTGCTGCCAATTTCGCCGGGAACGACCAATTCACATTCCGGGTGAATGACGGCACGGTCGATTCCGCGCTGGCCACCGTTTCAATTGCGGTCACCGCTGTCAATGACCTGCCGACTGCCCTTTCGAAATCCGTGGGCACCACGGAAAACACCTCGCTGCCCATCACGCTTGCTGGCACTGATGCGGAAGGAAATCCACTCTCCTTCAACGTCCTCGGCCTCCCGGCGAACGGCACTCTCGGCGGCACCGCTCCAAATCTAACTTACCAACCCGCCGCCGGTTTCAGCGGCAGCGACGCATTTACCTTCAGGGTCAACGACGGCCAGGCCAACTCGGCAACAGCGACCGTCTCGATCACCGTGACCCCGGTAAACGATGCCCCGCTCGCGACCTCCAGATCCGTGACAACAGCCGAGGACACCGCACTGCCGATCATCCTCGGTGGTACCGACCCAGACGCGAACAGCCTGACCTACTCCATCGTCGCCGCCCCCACCCACGGGACGCTCTCGGGCATCCCACCAAACGTGACTTATAGCCCTGCGGCTAATTTCACCGGGGCTGACCTATTCACCTTCCGCGTCAATGACGGCACGGTCAATTCTGCCCCAGCCACGGTTTCCATCACGGTGACTTCGGTAAACGACGTCCCGCTCGCGACCTCCAAATCCGAGACGACCATCGAAGACAGTCCGCTGCCGATCGCCCTCGCTGGCACCGATCCGGACGCGAACACTCTGACCTTCGCCATTGTTACCGTCCCCACCCACGGCCTGCTCTCAGGCACGCCGCCGAACTTGACCTACATCCCTACCGCAAATTTCACGGGAGCCGATCAGTTCACTTATCGAGTCAATGACGGTACGGTCAATTCCGCGCCCGCCACCGTCTCCATCACCGTGGCGTCGGTAAACGACGCCCCGGTCGCCACCTCGAAATCCGTGACGACCTCGGAGGGCACCTTTTTGCCCATCACACTCGCCGGCTTCGATGTGGATGGCAATTCCCTCACCTTCACAGTTCTTGCCGGCCCTGAAAACGGCACCCTCGGCGGCACTGCGCCGAATCTTACCTACCAACCCGACAGCGGTTTTAGCGGCAGCGACACGTTCACCTTCCGGGTAAACGATGGCCAAGTGAACTCGGCAACCGCCACCGTCTCCATCACGGTCGCCCAAGCGCCCCCGTTGACCGACGTCTATCTGCTCGCCAAGACCGGTTGGACCTTGAAATTGGCGGATAGTGAGCAACTTCCCGGCTCCCCGGGCAACTTCGCCTTCGACGGCAATCCCGGCACCTTCTGGCATACCCGGATGAACTCAATTACTGCCGCTCCCTTGCCGCATGAAATCCAAATCAATCTTGGTACTGTTCGAACCATCAACGGCTTTCGATACCTTTCGCGCCAGGACGGCAGCACCGCTGGCAACATCGGAGGCTACGAATTCCACGTCAGCCTTGATGGTGTGAACTGGGGCAGCCCGGTCGCCGCAGGCACCTTCGCCAGTTCCAACGCTGAAAAACAAGTTCTCTTCACCGCCAAGACCGGACAATTCGTGCGCCTGAAGGCACTTTCGGAGATCAATGGCGGAAGTGTTACCTGTATCGCGGAAATCAACCTCCTGCAGGAAATCGTCGCGAACCAACTGCCGCTGGCCAATCCCCAGGCGCTGACCACCGAACGAGACTCTCCATTGCCGATCACCCTCGGTGGCACCGATCTTGACGGCAGCGCCCTGACCTTTTCCATCGCGAGCAATCCGCTCCACGGCAGTCTCAGCGGCACTGTGCCGAATCTTACCTACCTGCCCAATGCCGGCTTCACTGGCAGCGATCAATTTACCTTCCGAACTCATGACGGAGGGGACTTCTCCGCGGCTGCCACGGTATCCATCGGCGTCACGCCCGACATTGAGGTTCCGGAAAATTCCTCTCCGTTCTTCACCGCCAGTCTCATTTCTCTCGCGGCCACTGAGGACGAGTCCTTCGCCGGACAACTTTCCGCCAACGATGCCGACGCGGGCGACGTCCTCACCTTCCAAAAAGTCTCTGGTCCCGCGTGGCTATCAGTATCCACTGACGGGAAACTCGCTGGCACTCCGCTCAATTCCGACGTCGGGACCATCTCGTTCACCGTCAGCGTCAGTGATCCGTCCAGCGCCACTGCCACAGCGATTCTGAGTATTACCGTCGTCAACAGCAACGATGCGCCCGTTTTCAAAACCAACATGCTCGTTTATCCCTCCGGCACCGAGAAAAAGGCCTATCGCTACCAATCCCTCGCCGGATCCGCAGGCGATTCTGACGCCGGGGACACCATCACCTACTCCAAGGTCGCTGGACCCTCATGGCTGGTCGTTGCCGGATCGGGCACCCTCGGTGGCACTCCCGCCGGTGATAGTGCCGGTAACAACCAGTTCACCATGCGCGCCACCGACTCAGCCGGTGCATTTGACGAGGTTACCCTGCAAATCAAAATCCATGCCAATGAATTGCCCTTGCCTTGGAATATGGACCGCGTGGGCATCGACAATACCGCCGGCGGCGCCAGCTATGGCTCGGGCGTCTTCACCATCACAGGCTCTGGCCTCCTCACCTCGGCGGAAGATTCCGGCAACTTGGGTTGGCAAACACTCAGCGGCGACGGTCACATCACCGCCCGCGTCAGCAAGATTGGCAACGCCGGAGATGCCACCCGCGTCGGCGTGATGATTCGCGAATCCCTGGCCGCCAACTCCAAGCAAATCTACCTCGGTGTCGATGGTGATGGCGATTGCCAATGGCTCCGCAGGTTGAATACCGCCGGTAGCACCGCCAAATCCACCCGCGCGGGTGACCCAACCTCTAAATTCTGGGTGCGTCTGGTTCGTGCGGACGACGTCATCGCCGCCTACCACAGCACCAACGGCAAAACTTGGACCAAGATCGGAAAATGCACCGTGTCTCTGCCGAAAAATTGCTACATAGGTCTCTGGGTAAGCAGTGGCGGCGACAACTTGGTGAGCACCTCGCAATTCACCAACGTCGTCGTCAGCCCTTGATTGGTCACTCGGGCGCAAACAAAGGCAGCGACTCAACCGGCACCGGGGGAAGCGCTGCCGGCAATTCCAAGGATCCCTCCGCTTTTTTCAGTTCGAGGAAACCGTGCGAACGCTGCTTCCCATCCGCGATTTGCTCCGGAGTCATCCTGAGCAGCAGAAAAGCGAGGACCTTCTTGGCTGCCGCGTCGCCTTGAGACGCGGCCAAGTCCGCCCATTTGTATCCCTCCACATCGTCCTTGGGAACGCCGGCTCCTGACAAATGCATCCGTGCGATTTGGCACTGGGCGGCTGCACTTCCCTTCTCGGCGCTCATCATGAACCACTTCGCAGCTTCACTGCTGCTCTTCGGCACGCCTCTCCCGCCGATGTAGATTCCGCCGAGTTTCATCTGGGCGTCTTCATTCCCCTGCTCCGCCGCTTGGGTCAGCCATTTCACCGCCACGGCCATGTCCTTCTTCACCCCTTCACCTTTCGAGTAAATCACGCCTAACTCCAACTGCGCGACTGACTCTCCTTTCTCCGCCCTCGCGAGCAGATCGGCCACCCCGTCGCCTTTCGCCAGAGGTACCATGATCAACGCCAACATCAGCAGGTGACTCGGATTGGTTTTCATTGTGCGGATTAGAGCAGCCGCCGTCAGGCTTGGCAACCTTGTCTTCGCCCGTTTGTCCGCTTGCGCGCCCCCCCACCTCGCCTAACCTTGGCCAATCATGGCTCGAAAGAATGTTTTCATAAAAGCGACGGTCGTCCTCCTGTTGGTTTGGAGCTGTGTTTGGGTGGTCCGCGCGTATGCAGGATCCCGGAAAATCACCGCCGAGCGCGTCAACCGCGAAGTCGTTGCCGCCAATTTCGCCGATTGGTCTGCGGAAAAATCCCCGCCCGACGCCGCTGAAGCCCAGCGCCGCGATAAGGAACTCCGCAAGATCGCCACCCTCGTCAACGGCCTCGATTTCCAGGAGCGCGAAAAAAACCGCGAGAACCGCACCGGCGAAACCTTCTTCCGCAAACTTGCCCCTGATGAAAAAGGCCTCTTCATCGATCTCACCATCATGGAATCCATGGGTCGCTTCATGGAGTCGCTCGATGCGATGAAGCCCGAGCAGCGCAAGAAATTCGTCGAGCAAGGCCTCAAGGAAATCAGCGATGGCCGCACCGGGGAGGAAATGGCCCGCGCCGACGAACTGGACTCCGACCTGTTGAACAAGATCAGCCAGGAAGGCATGAAAGCCTATTTCGAAAAATCCAGCGCAGACACCAAACTCGATCTCGCCCCGCTGATGGAAGCGATGAACGAGACAATGCAGGGTCTCCGTGGCAGCGAATTCGGCCCGCAGCGATGAGATCACTACGCGGATTCACCCTGGTCGAGATGCTGGTCGTGCTCGCGATCATCGGCACGCTCGCCGCAATCATCTATCCACTCTCCCGGTCGATGATTGGCAAATCCCGCGAGGCCGCGTGTCTAACCAACCTCCGCTCGCTCGGCGTGGGACTGCAAACCTATTTGCAGGAGCACCACGACAAGATGCCCGAACTCGCCGCAGGCCGTTCGTCCAAGACCGAGGATACCCCCGTGCTGGAAACCCTTCTTTTACCCTATCTGGAAACGCCGGACGCCTTCCACTGCCCGGCAGATCACAAGGAATTCCAAGAATCCGGATCCAGTTATATGTGGAACGCCACCCAGAACGGA
>JACMMB010000279.1 GCA_014379305.1 Akkermansiaceae bacterium | reverse complement strand
TCATTCGATATGCGCGACACTAGCGAGGTTCCAGATGCGGCCATCTGGATGCTGGAACCGCATCGCTTGAATAAGAGCCAGAGCTATCCGCCGGTTTTCCCGCCTTTGCCGATGGTAATGTTGACGTTCCTGCCCTTGGCTTTTTTGGCAGGGGATTTTGAAGCCAGTGTTTTGCCTTTGCCTTCCTCCGAGATCTGGGTCGGATAAAGACCTTGGGAACGGAGTTTCTGAACGGCTTCGGCTTCGGTCGCGGCAACTACCGATCCGTTGGTTTGTTCGCCTTTGGCATCAAGGGCGGAGTAGATGAAATTGGCCATGGGATTTATTGGTTATGACGGTATGATTGAGAAAAAGGGATTTGGATAGGTTTGGCGATGGAAAAATTGGCTTTATGAAGAAGTAAAAAGGCTTGGATTTTTCAGGGTTATTGAAGCAATTAGGTGGAAAAGAGCGTGAAGAAAAGCAGCATTTTACAGCATGCTAGGTATATTTAAGAACTTCCTCGATTGTGGTTTTCCCGAGATAGATGTTGCGCAGGCCGTCTTCACGAAGGGTGTTCATACCTAGTTCGATGGCTTTTTGCTTGATGACAACGGTGGGTGCCTTGTTGGTAATCAGCTCCCGAATGGGCTCGTTGATATTGAGAAGTTCGTAGAGTCCGCCACGGCCGCGATAGCCGGATTGGCCGCAGACTTCACAGCCCGCGCCGGTGAAGAACTGTTTGTCACCCAGCTCGTGGGGCGAGACGCCGAGCTGCGAGAGAATGGCTTCGGAGGGCTCGTACGGGGCTTTGCACTCCTTGCAAATCGTGCGGACAAGCCGTTGGGCGAGGATGCCCTCGAGTGAGGCGGCGACAAGGAAAGCTTCGCAACCCATGTCGATAAGCCGGGTGATGGCGCCGGAGGCGTCATTGGTGTGCAGAGTGGAGAGCACAAGGTGTCCGGTAAGAGCGGCTTGGATGGCGATTGTCGCGGTTTCCTTGTCACGCATTTCCCCGATCATGATCCGGTCGGGATCCTGGCGGAGGAAAGCGCGAAGGATGCGCGGGAAATCGAGGCCGATGGCTTCGTTGATGGGGATCTGGATGATGCCGTCGATATCATATTCGACGGGATCCTCAGCGGTGAGGAGTTTAGAATCGATGGTGTTGATCCGGCGCAGGGCGGCGTAGAGGGTCGTGGTTTTTCCGGCTCCGGTCGGACCGGTGACGATGAAAATGCCATTGGGTTTCTCAATGGTATCCCCTATATACTCATAAATGCTTGCAGGGAGGCCAAGATTCTCGAGGGAGAGATTGACAGAAGAGCGGTCGAGGACGCGCAGCACGACGGATTCGCCGTGGTGAGTAGGCAGGGTGGAAACGCGCATATCAACCTGCTTTTCGCCGATCTGCTTGACGATGCGACCGTCCTGGGGAACACGCCGCTCGGCGATGTTCATGTTCGCCATGACTTTGATACGGGAAATAATCGGTAGGGCGAGATGAACCGGCGGGGGCGCCATTTCGTAGAGCGC
This sequence comes from Akkermansiaceae bacterium, assembly GCA_014379305.1. Lineage (GTDB taxonomy): Bacteria > Verrucomicrobiota > Verrucomicrobiia > Verrucomicrobiales > Akkermansiaceae > Luteolibacter. Next base: position 1,329 of record JACMMB010000279.1, on the reverse strand, counting down.
GCCATCGACCCGGTAGCGGATTTTGAAGTCTTTTTCGAAAGGTTCAAAATGGATGTCCGAGGCTTTTTCCTTGATCGCCTGGTAAAGAACGAGATCGACGTAGCGGATGATGGGCGCTGAGTTCGCCTCCGCCTCGGCGTTGGCGGGGTCGAAATTATCGGCGTCGGAATCGAGCTGGCTCAGGATGTCGCCCATCGCTCTTCCTTCGCCGCCGTAACACTCGTTGATTTTCGCTTCCACCAGGTAATCGGGGGCGACGACCACGACAATTTCCCGGCCTAATGCGAAACGAAGATCCTCCACGGTCTGTGGATTGAGGGGATCGACAAGAGCGAGGTGGAGCCCCTGGTCATCAAAGTTGACGGGAAAGGCTCCGTGGAGTCGTGCGGTGCCGGCGGGAACGAGTGCCAGCAGTGCATCGGGAGGAGTCCAGTTTTTAAGATCGACGAGGGTGGTTCCAAGCTCGGAAGCAAGCACTGGCCAAACGTCGTCGCGGGATTGGATGACTTCGAAATCGGCGAGGAGTTCGGGAACGGATTTGCCGCTGTTATCGACTTCGTCGAGGATTTCCTGGGCGAGGGCGGCATCGATCATGCCGCGGGACTGGAACAGTTCTAGGAGTTGGCGGTTGTCCATGTGGGCGAAAGTAGTTGATGGGAATTTTTACGCACTGTGATGAAGAACGTGGCCGGTAACGTTTAATCGAAGTCCGACATGGTGGCGTGAACCACTTCAGCACCGGAGGTGAGGCCCGAGAGGACTTTGCGGATACCGTCTTCACGAAGGGTGCGCATCCCGAGCTCGCGCGCGCGGCGGCGGAGCTGGCTGGTGGTGAGGCCGCCATTGATCATCGAGCGGACTTCGTCATCGATCAGGAAAAGCTCGAAAATTCCCATGCGTCCCCGGTAGCCATTGCCACGGCATTTTTCGCAGCCGACGGGATTGTAGATGGACGCTTCTGAAACACGCGAGGGATCAAGGTGGAGAGCGCGCATTTCCTTCTCGGTGAGTTCGGCAGGAGCCTTGCAGATGGGACAGAGCTTGCGGACGAGTCGCTGGGCGAGAATGGCACGGACGGCGGAAGCGATGAGGAAAGGTTTCACACCGATATCGGCGAGACGGGCGACGGCGGAGGGGGCGTCGTTGGTATGGAGAGTGGAGAAAACCAAATGTCCCGTGAGCGAGGCATTGATGGCGATGTTGGCGGTTTCCGCATCCCGGATTTCCCCGATCATGATGATGTTCGGAGCCTGGCGGAGCATGGCGCGCAGCGCGGAGGCAAAGGTCATGCCGATTTCGGCCTTGACCATCACCTGGTTGATGCCGGGC
>JACMMB010000278.1 GCA_014379305.1 Akkermansiaceae bacterium | reverse complement strand
TTTTCCGGCTGATCCCGCGAAAACGCCAGATCCAGCCTTGTCAGCGCGCCGTTTTTCAAGTGCTCCTGCCATTCCAACTGATATAGAAAATCGTATGTGTATCGCTGGTCACCGAAGAACAGCCAGTTTTTGCCAGCCGTTCCCACCGCCGCCCGGTGCTCCACAAAGGCACGGAAAGGGGCAACCCCGGTGCCGGGGCCGACCATGATTACCGAAGTATTCCCATCCGCAGGGAGGCGGAAATTCTTATTCGGCTGCACGAAAACCGGCACCTTTTCTCCGGTCCTTGCCACGTCCGCCAGATAGGTTGAGCAAACGCCTTTTCGTTTCCTGCCGTTGGTCTCGTACCTCACCGCAGCCACGGTTAGATGCACTTCATCCGGATGTGCCAGCGGGCTCGATGCAATCGAATACAGCCTGATCGGCAGCTTTCGGAAAATCCCGGTCAATGCCTCGGCGGAAAGTCCATGGGGAGCAAAATCGACAACCGCATCCACGATCTCCCGACCAACAACATAATCCTTCAGCCGGTCTGTTGCATCCTCCGCAAGCAGCTCGCGCAAGATCTCCGAATCGCATGCTTCCGCCAGCTTTTTGAGCACTGCTTTGGAAAGGGCGGTGATATCGAAATCCTCCCGCAACGCATCCGCTAAAAGTTTCACGCCCACGTTTTTCACCTCCACTTCCTCGGTCCCGGTGAGCTTCGCCGCAACCAGGATATCCTTGATCGTCTCCGGAGCGTTCAATGGCTGGATCGCCAGCGCATCTCCCGGCTGATACTGCAAGCCGCTGCCCTCCAGCGCGAATTCAACATGGACCGTTTCCTTTGCCGAGCCCTCGCCATTCAACAACACATGATCCAACACTTCAGAGGCAAACGGATTCTTCTTGCCGAATTCCTCCTTCGCCACCACCGCGACAGGAACTGCCGCAACCGACGCAGCCGGACCGGGTGCGAGCGCTTTCATCACTGCTCCAAACCAGCTTGTGTAGGCCTCTTCGTAATCGACATCGCAATCGGCCCGATCCGTGATGCGCTTGGCGCCAAGGAGCTCCAGGCGCTCATCGAATTCTTTCCCTACCTGGCAAAACTTCTCGTAAGACGTATCTCCAAGGCCGCAAACCGCAAACCGCACTCCTTCCAGCCTTATGTCCTCAGCCATGAAATTCTTGTGGAAATTCACCGCCGTTTCCGGTGCCTCGCCATCCCCCCAAGTCGAAACAATCACCAGTAAATTCTCTGCTTTTGCAAGATCCGCAGGTGCGATATCCGCCATGTTTTTCATCGTCGCCTTGAAACCCTTCTTCTTCGCTTCTTTCACCGCCCGGTCCGCCAGTTCTTCGGAATTTCCACTCTCCGTCCCATACAATACCGTAAGTAATCCAGCAGCCGTCGGCGCAACCGCTTCGATGGAGCTTACGGGCCCTGCGGCAAGGTATCCGCTCAGCCAGCCGCGTTGCAATAAATCCAATCCGGCAATCAAGGCATCCAGCGATTTGCGCTGGTCGGGTGAAAATGGTGAACTCTCTGGAAGCATAATCCTTAGTATATTACCTTTTTAGGTCAGGTTTCGCGGAAACTTGTATCCTTATAGCCCTCGGCGCAATCACTTTCTCGAAAAAACTCTCTGCCTTCCCCGCATTTCTTTCCCCGAAATTCCCCTTTTATTCTCTCCACCCTTACCCTCGCAATCTTATGTACCTCATCCATCGCCGTCCGTAATTCATCATTCACATTGTTGAGTAACCTCTCGTTGAATGCCCTCGTAATCCCAGCCTGTTCCAGCCCCTCGACGCAGATGATAAATGGAAACCCGAAGCTCCGCCGGTAAGCTGCATTCAAGCCTGAAAACACCTCGGACTCTTCGCCAGTGAGCCGATCCAATCCCACCCCTTGCTGCTCCTTTCGTGATTCCGCTGTCAAGTTACCGACCCCCGGCTTTCCTGCCAAATCCGGATGCGCCAGAATCAGTTTCCGCCTTTCAGCCTCACCCGCCGCCTCCACCACTTTCCGCAACTGGCCTGTCAAATGCTCGAAATCTTCAAACGGCCCCATCTCCAACACCCTTTTGGCAACCCAGGGCGAGCACTCATAAACCCCGCCAAAACGCTCCAGAAACTCCATTTTCTCCATCGCGTTCACCTCTGAAATCGTCATGCTTCCATGAACCACAAACCCCCGAATCTGTCCACCTCCATGCCCAGCCTCTCTCACAATAGCTACGGAAAATCCCGCGTCCGCTTTCTCAAAACCATCCGCCACACCCCGACCCATCATGATATCTGCGAAATCGAAGCCGATATCCTTTTATCCGGCGACCTTTCAGGCTCTTTCCTCTCCGATGACAATTCCTCGATCATCCCCACCGACACCTGCAAAAACACTCTCCATCTCCTCGCCCACGATCATCTGCAAACCTGCCGCAACTCCTTCGCGCGCGTGGTTGGCGGGCATTTCCTCGAAAAATATTCCCACCTTTCATTAGTCGAAATCGACCTCCGCGAGCGCCTCTGGGACCGTCTTACGATTGACGGTCACACTTTCTCCCACAACGCCAACGGCATCCCCTTCAGCAACCTGAAAAACTGCCTCACAAAAGGTGAAACCCTTGTCAGCGGGATCCGCAACCGCCTCATTCTTAAAACCACCGCCTCATCTTTTTCAGGCTTCAACACTTGCGATCTCACCACCCTTGCCCCCACGGAAGACCGCATCCTCTCCACCCGCCTGACCGCTTCGTGGACCTACTCCGACCTCTCGGCCAATTTCATGGAAGCCGACAACCTCATCCTGGCCGCCCTCCTGAAAATTTTCGCGGAAAACCACAGCCCTTCCGTCCAGCGCACGGCCTATCAAATGGCGGAAGCCGCATTGGCTGCCAGCCCCGCGATTTCCGCCATCCACCTAACCTTGCCCAACGTCCATTTCCTTCCACTCGACCTCACAAAACTGGGCCGCGCAGGCCAAACCATCCTCACCCTCCCTACCGACGAGCCCCACGGCGTAATTCATGCCACCCTCACCCGCTAACTCCGCCTTCTAGTTCAGTCATGCTCCAAACCCTGCTTACCCTTTACGATCAAGGCATCGATACCATCCTCGTCACTGTCGCCGCCACCCGGGGCAGCACTCCGACTACTTCCGGTCAAAAGCTCATCGCCACCCTTTCCGGCCTCCACAGCGGCACCATTGGCGGCGGGAAAATCGAAGCCCATGCCCTTGCACACGCCAAATCCATCCTTCTCGATACCGCCTCTCCTCCCTGTGACCTCCAAACCTGGAATCTTAAACAAGACATCGGCATGACCTGTGGTGGCGAAATGACCCTCCTCTTTGAACTCAAGCGCTCCACCCCACCCTGGCACATCCTGATCTTCGGAGCGGGGCACATCGTCCAAGCCCTCGTTCCGATACTCCTTACCCTCCCCTGCCAGCTCACCGTAATCGACACCCGCCCCGACTGGTTGCGGAAACTTCCGAGTCAGGAAAATTTCACTACTCTACTCGTCTTAAATTACCTCGAAGCCATCCCTCTGGTCACTCGGGAAACCCAGGTTCTGGCCATCACTCAAGGCCACAGCACCGACCTTCCGATCCTCATCGAAATTTTCAAAACCCGACCAAACCTGAATTTCCTCGGGGTCATTGGCAGCCCTTCCAAACGCGCCACCCTCGCCCGTGAACTTCGCGAAGCAGGTATCCCCGCCCCATTCATCGAAATGATCCACTGCCCTCTGGGCCTCCCGATTGGCAATAACACCCCGCCTGAAATTGCCATCTCCATCGCCGCCCAGCTACTCCAACTCCGCCATTAAAGCCTGCCTCCGGGATCCGTTCGTAAAACCGTTTAGTCAAAATCCCGCTTTCTTCTATTTTCAATATTGGACGTTTCCCGATCAACGTTCATAGCTAGCTGATGCCCACCGTCCAAATTTCCCTAGGCGACCGATCTTACTCTGTGATCGTGGAAAACGGCCTCTTGAAACACACTGCGGCGCTCCTTGCCGAACACCAGCTTTCCCATTTCCGTGCCGCCGTCATCTCGGACGAAACCGTCGCCTCCCACCACTCCAAAACCCTCCTCGCTTCATTCGGCGGGGAGAAACCCACCCTTCACACCCTTCCCTCTGGCGAGGCTTCAAAATCGCTCTCCCACGCCGAGTCCATATGCCGTGAAATGATCCGTGCCGGCCACGACCGCCGCTCTCTCGTCATCGCTCTTGGCGGCGGCGTTGTCGGCGACCTCGCAGGTTTCGTGGCCTCAATTTTCTACCGCGGAATTCCCTTCGTCCAAA
>JACMMB010000277.1 GCA_014379305.1 Akkermansiaceae bacterium | reverse complement strand
TTCCGGCGAATACGCTTTTTCCGTTGTGGAGGATCGGCGAGGTTTTTCCGTGCATCAGGCGGTCGGCGCGGACGACATCACCGCCGTAAACCTGGCCGATTGCCTGGTGGCCGAGGCAAACGCCGAGGATGGGTATGGTTGAGCCGAGTTCGCGGATCAGGTCGCAGGAAATCCCTGCTTCGTTCGGCGTGCAGGGGCCGGGGGAAATACAGATTTTCGCAGGAGCCAGTTTTCTAATTTCATCGACGGTGAGGGCATCGTTGCGGAAGATTTTCATTTCGGCCCCGAGCTCGCCGAAATATTGCACCAGGTTGTAGGTAAAGGAATCGTAGTTATCCAGGATTAGCAGCATCGTAGGGTTGTGTTGTTCTGTTAGCCGATGGTTCTGGCAAGTGCGATGGCGCGGAGGAGGGCCTTCGACTTGTTGACGGTTTCGTTGTATTCATAAGTCGGATTTGAATCGGCGACGACGCCGGCACCGGCCTGAATGTAGGCTTTGCCGTTTTTCAACAAACAGGTGCGGAGGGTGATACAGGAGTCGTGGGAGCCATCAAAACCGAAGTAACCGACGGCTCCGGCGTAGGCGCAGCGTTTGTGTTTTTCCATCGAATTGATAGTTTGCATGGCACGGATTTTAGGCGCTCCGCTGACGGTTCCAGCGGGAAATGTCGCACGCAGGACATCGTAGGCACTGTGGGTTGGATCGAGTTCTCCCGAGACGTTCGAAACGATGTGCATCACGTGGCTGTAGCGCTCGACGATCATGAAATCGTCAACACTGACCTTGCCGTGCTTCGCGATGCGGCCAACGTCGTTGCGGGCGAGATCGACAAGCATGAGGTGCTCGGCGCGTTCCTTGGGATCGGCCAGAAGCTCGGCAGCCAGGGCATCATCCTCCTCGGGGGTTACGCCTCTCCAGCGCGTTCCGGCAATCGGGCGGATATCAATGCGGCCCTGAATGGAGCGGACGTGGACTTCGGGGGAGGAGCCGACAAGGGAGAAACCGTCCATTTCCAGGATGAACATGTATGGCGACGGATTGACGTGGCGGAGGGAGCGGTAGAGATCGACAGGCAAGCGATCAAAATCCACGGAAAATCGCTGGCTGGGGACAAATTGAAAGATGTCACCCGCGGCGATGAATTCTTTTCCACGCAAAACCATGTCCTCATATTCGGCCTGGGTGGTGTTGCTTTCCGCAGGCTCATCGCTGATTTCCGCAAGTCCGTTGAGGGCGGGAACATGGAGCGGGCGATTGAGGATTTCCACCATTGCTGCGATGCGGCCTGTGGCGGCGGCGTAGGCTTCTGCCGGAGAGGGATGTTCGTCCAGAAAAGCATTGGCGATGATCTGCAGCCGGCGGAGGCGGTGGTCGAAGACGAGCAGTGTATCGGCGAGCATGAAAAAGGCATCCGGGATGCCAATGGGATCTGGCGGAGGAGGGCCGAGTGTGGGTTCGAACTGACGGACGGCATCGTAAGCGAGGTAGCCGACCATGCCGCCGGAAAAGGGCGGGAGGGAGGGGTTTGGAACCGGTTTAAAAGGTGCCATTTCCCGTTCCAAGGCGGCTAAAAGGTCGTCTTCGACAATGAACTTGCGGGTTTTGTTGCCATCGCGGATGGTGATTTCTTTGCCGTTTGCCTGGAAAATGCGCTTTGGGCTGGAGCCAATAATGGACCAGCGTCCGCCTTTGTCGGTGGCTTCGGCGCTTTCCAGCAGAAATGAATTCCGGGTATCGCGAAGCTTGAGATAGGCGGATAGCGGGGTTTCAAAGTCGGCGGCGAACTGGGTGAATACCGGAACGACGTTTCCCATGGTGGAAAATTGCCCGAAGGACTCAAAGGAAGGTTCTACAGGGATGGGATTCACGGCGGGGGAGAATGTGACGGCGATGGGGGCGTGGTCAATGGTCATTGGGGATCTGCAACAGGATGGCGGGAAAATCGTAACCTTTCGGGTTGAAGGCCAAAGCTTCCCGCACTTGCTTTTTCAGGTTTGGTGGGGATGGTGGGGGCGTGCCGATTGCGTTGGATGAGTTGAAGGATGCGCTGCCGGAAGGCGGGCTGTTTGGCGGTGGGTGGAAGTGGTCGCCGGAGCCCTTGCGGCTTTCCGAGAATGAGGCGACGGACATGATGGCGATGGGGTATCCCCTGGCCAAGTTTCAGCAGGCAAGTGATCTGCTCTATCGGAGATCGGCTGCGGGGAAAATCTCACCATGGCTGGCGGAGCTTTTGGATGAGGGAAAACCCGACTGGATGGTGAAATTACAGCGCGAAGCGGGGGTGGCGGAGCAGTTTCCGAGAGTGATCCGGCCGGACTTGATTCTGGCGCGGAATCATTTTTCGCTGACGGAGTTGGACAGTGTGCCGGGAGGAATGGGGATTACGGCCTGGCTTGCCGAGACCTATGCAAAGGCGGGATATGAGGTATTGGGTGGAGCGGATGGGATGATAGAGGGATTTCGATCGCTGCTTCCGGATGGGGGTGATGTTTTGATTTCCGAGGAGTCGCAGGATTACCAAGCGGAAATGAATTGGCTTACAGGCAGGCTGGGTGAGGCTTGGAGAACGGTTGAGGCGGAAGAATATGAGGAGTGCGGAAAGGATATCTATCGCTTTTTCGAGCTGTTTGATTGGGAGTCGATGCCGTTTTTCAGGCAGCTTGCGGAAAAATCCGTGGCAGGGGAAATATGCGTGACTCCTCCTTTCAAACCGCATCTGGAAGA
>JACMMB010000276.1 GCA_014379305.1 Akkermansiaceae bacterium | reverse complement strand
GTGAAGCTGGCAAGTCGTCACTCCCCGCTCCTTGCCGTGCGGTATGCCGTTGATCGTCAGATTGCAGCTTCCGCAGATTCCTTCCCGGCAATCGTGGTCGAAATGGATCGGTTCGCCGCCCGTTTCGATGATCCGCTCGTTCACGATTTCGAGCATCTCCAAAAACGAAGCCTCGATCGGGATGCTTTTCGCGTCGTAGGTTTCGATCCGGCCCTTTGACTGCGGACCGCTTTGACGCCAAACTTTGAGCGTGAGATTCATAGGATTCTGAAGCGGAACGTAAGCTCCAGCCTCCAATCGGCTAGGTTAAAAAGCGCCTGCGGAAAATTTCCAAAATCCGGTTGACGCCCGCCCACCTCCATGATTGTTTCCGCGCGTCGCGACACAGTAGGCGGCCCGATTGAACGTCCCTTTGGGTTTTTGGGTTTTCCCGGGGATAATCGATCGGGCCGCTTCATTTTTTAAAGCCGGGCTACAGGCTTTGAATTGGAAATTAATTTCCAGCGATGTTTATCTACTACTTGCAATTATCGCCTGGATAGGCTGTTGAATTGGAGTGATCTGGTGCGATGGGAAGCTGATTAAGGAAGAAGAATTCCGGATATCCCCGTTGGATCGCGGCCTCTGTCATGGGCTCGGGCTGTTTGAAACCATACTTGCTGTCAATGGCAAGCCCTGCCAGTTGAGAAGGCATTTGGCCCGGCTCTCCATCGGATTGGAAAGGTTTGGAACAAGCTGTTTGGATTTGGATCCATCGAATCTGGAAAAGGCCGTCAGCACGCTTTTGGCTGGAAACGGATTGATTGATGGAATGGCGCGGGTGCGGCTTGCGGTCAGTCTGGGAGAAGGTCCGCTTGATCGGCTTGATAGCGGGCAGTGTCGGATGTGGATCACTGCCGCGACCGTCGGTGAGTTGAAGACAGAGTTGAAGGCGAAGTTCGCCCCGTGGAGGAAAAACAAAGAAAGCGGGCTGCGGGGAATGAAGACGGCAAGTTATGCGGAGCACTTGCTGGCGCTTGATTGGGCGCGGGGGGAGGGGGTTGACGAAGTTATATTTTTCAATACCAGCGACGAACTTTGTGAAGCGGCGATGGCGAATGTTTTTTTAATCAAGGATGGGATTTTGCGGACGCCGGGATTGGACAGCGGCTGTCTGGCCGGGGTTACCCGTGAATTCATATTGGAACTGGCGAAGGAAAATGGAATTCCATGTGAGGTGGATCGGCTGATGAAAAAGGATTTGATCGGGGCGGATGGAATTTTCCTAAGCTCTTCCATACGCGGACCGGTGTTTGTGAACCGTTTGAACGAGCAGGAGTATGAAATTCATCCCTTGTTCCATGCGCTCCGGGGTTTGTGGATGGGGGAGATACTGAAAGGGAGGGAATAAGGCCCCAAAGGTGGGATTTTCACCGCTTTTTCCTTTTCCCGGCTGGCCAGCATCGCGCACCATTCCCAAGCAAACCAATTCCAACCCATATTACAACCATGTCACGTTCAGTTACACTTTTCACCGGCCAATGGGCCGATCTTCCACTCGAGAAACTTGCGCCGCTTGCTGCGGAAATGGGCTATGACGGCCTGGAGCTTGCATGCTGGGGTGACCACTTCGATGTTGACCAGGCAGCGGATAAAAAATCCTACGTCAAGGAGAAGTGGGAGCTGCTGGCGGACCACGGGCTCACCTGCTATGCGGTATCCAATCACCTGGTTGGTCAGGCTGTTTGCGACAATATCGATGATCGCCACAAGTCAATCCTCTCACCGGATGTCTGGGGTGATGGCGATGCCGAAGGCGTCCGCAAACGTGCGGCGAAGCAGTTGATAAAAACCGGGAAAGCGGCACGCGCGTTTTTTGATGCGAGGCCGGGCCGCAAGGGCAAGGATGAATTTCCGGCTGTGGTGAACGGTTTTACGGGTTCATCGATCTGGCACGCCCTATATGCGTTTCCACCGACCAATCAGGAATTTTACGACAAAGGTTTTGAGGATTTCGCCAAGCGCTTCATTCCGATTCTGGATGCCTATGACAAGTTGGATGTGAACTTCGCGCTCGAAGTGCATCCGACCGAGATCGCTTTCGATATCGCGACGGCGCAGCGCGCTTTGAAGGCAGTGAAGAATCACAAACGGTTCGGTTTCAATTACGATCCATCGCATCTCGGGTATCAGGGAGTCGATTATGTGAAGTTCATCCGCGAGCTTGGTTCTCGGATTTTCCATGTCCATATGAAGGATGCGTGGTGGGGTCATGGTGATGGCGCGGTCGGTGTCTTCGGGGGCAACACCAACTTCGGCGATGCGCGGCGCTTCTGGGATTTCCGTTCACTGGGTCATGGCGACATCGAATTCGAAGACATCATTGTGGCGCTGAACGATCTTGGCTATGCGGGTCCGCTTTCAGTCGAATGGGAGGATATCCGGATGGATCGTGTGCACGGTGCGACGGAGGCCGCCGCGTTTGTGCGCAATGTGGATTTCCCGACTTCGAAGCTTGCGTTCGATGCGGCTTTCGACAAATCGAATCAATAATACAATCCAACAAAAACCGGGATGTCACTCAAAGTAGGAGTCATAGGGGCGGGAGGCATGCTAAAATATCATGCCGCCGGATTCCGGGCGGCAGGCGCGGAGATTGTCGCAGTTGCGGATCCGGCGCCGGGTGCGGCTGCGAGCGCGGCCGGGAAATGGGACATTGCGAAAACCTTCGACTCGGTCGAAACGATGTTGGAGCAAGCGCCCGATATTGATGCGGTAAGCATCATCGTTCCCAACAAGTTCCATGCTCCCTTGGCGGTGCAGTGTCTCAAGGCCGGAAAACATGTTTTCTGCGAAAAGCCTCCAAGTCTGAAGGCTGCGGAAGTTTTGGAAATGATCAATGCGTCCGAGGCGGCGGGAAAGAAATTGATGTTCAATTTCAACAACCGCGCCCGCCCCGAAGCGCAGGCGATGAAGAAATATGTCGATGACGGCACGGTCGGGATCATCAATTCGGCTCAGGCAAAATGGATACGCCGCACCGGGATTCCGGGCTTCGGCGGCTGGTTTACCACGAAGGCGATGTCGGGCGGCGGCGCGGTGATCGATTTGCTGCACATGATCGATCTTGCGATGTATTTCATGGGTTATCCCGAGCCGGCGCATGTGTTGGCGAATACGTTTGAGACTCACATTACGAACAAGGATTTCAAAGGTCCTTGGGGAATTCCCGACCGGGCCGATGGCGTTACGGATGTGGAAGCGGCGGCCCACGGATTCGTCACATTCAAAAGCGGTCAGGTGCTTTCGCTGCAGGTTTCATGGGCCGAGATGGTTAAGCGCGAGGAGGTTTCCGTGGTTTTCCAAGGAACGAAAGCCGGCGGCAAAGTCGAGCGGCTGTTCGGTCGGGATGGCCTGGATGAAACCGCGATCGATGCCTGCGAACTTTATGTGCAGGAAAATGGAAACAGCGTGAATCGTTCGATCAGCACTCCTGCGTGCGAGGATATGGGGCGGATTTTCTCGGCGCAGAATTTCATTGAAGCGGTTGAAGGTAGAGCGACACCCCTGAATACTCCCGAGGAGGCGCACAAGCTGATGCAAATCATCGATGCGCTGTATGAATCGGCCAAAACGGGTGGTCCGGTTGCGATTTGACAGGGATATCTGCCATGTCGGATGCCGCTTCAAATTTGACCGGACAGCATGATAACCAAGCGGCGGATTGCGCCGGGGTGATGTTGGTCTTTTGCAATTTTCCGGATCCGGGGACAGCCAGCGAAATCGCCGGGGAGCTGATTGAAAAAGGTTTCGCCGCGTGTGTGAATTTGCTGCCGGGAATAGAATCGATTTACCGATGGGAAGGAGAGCTGCGGAAGGAGGCGGAGGTTTTGGCGATTTTCAAGGTGAGTGCCGGAAAATTCCCGGAATTGGAGAGGGAATTGCTGGAGAAGCATCCTTATGAGATTCCAGAAATCATTGGAATCATGACGGATCGGGCATGGGAAGGATATGCGAAGTGGGTAACTGAATTTTGATTATTCAACAAGGGGCCGCACTCCCCCGGATGGGGTTGGATGATTGAGACATTGGGCCGCAGTTTTCACGGCAATCAGGAGGGCCTGGGGGATGGTTAGATCTTCGTGAATTGCGTGGAGGAAACCTGCGGCAAAGGCGTCGCCGGCACCGTTGGCACCTTTGATTTTTTCCGCTG
>JACMMB010000275.1 GCA_014379305.1 Akkermansiaceae bacterium | reverse complement strand
CGCTTCCCGGTGGTTTGCCGTTGGAGTGGTGTTGGCGCCACTGTTTGTGACCGAGTTCGGACTGAAGGCCCTGAGGCTGGAGGATTTGAACTCTCCTCGTGTGGGTTATGGTGTCGCTCCGCAGATTGTGCTGCTACACTCCGCCGGGATGATTGAGCTTGTGTGGTCGGAAGTTGGAGCTGTGGTGCGCTAGTGGTAGCTGCCGTGGTGACTGCCGTGGTCGGAAGTCGGCGTTGCGATGCGCTGGTGGAAATCACCTCGCTCACCATCCCTGCGAAGCCGACCTCCGAGATCCGCCCGCCAAGCCCCTCCCACATCGCCTCCCGCGCCGCGCCGTAATTCCCTTCCAGCACCGCCTTGAGCGGCGACATCATCACCACCTCCGTCGCAAAGCTGTCCGCGGGATTCGCCAGCCACCTCAGCAAATGCCAGATCACCACCCCCACCGGATGATCCTTACCCGGCTCCCTTGCCCCCTCCTCCACCACTTGGAAGCCCGCCCCGCGCAGACCATCCGCCCAAGTCCGCACATGCGCATTCGTCGCCACCAGAATCCCGCAGGAAAAACCCTTTCCGCCCGCGCCGATCCGCTTCAGCAAATCGATCACCAAGCCCATCTTCTCATCCTTCGCCACCACCTCTACCCGCGCATAGCCCGCCTTTTCCGGTAACGTCAGGGGCGCCGCCGAGAAATGATCCTCCCATTGCCAGTCCTCCGCCGCCGCCCCGAACATCCTCCGCATCGTCCGCACATTTCCGCACACCAGGTTCACCAGGCGCAGCACCTCCGGGCACGAGCGCCAGGACTCCGCCATCGTTTCCACACCCAGCCCCGCCCCGTAATGATCCATCAGCTCGTCGAACAAGCCCACCTCGCCACCCCGCCAGGCATAGATCGCCTGCTTCTTGTCACCCACGATAAACACCGAAGCCTCCTCATCCGCCAGCCCCTCATCCACCAGCGGCAGCAACGCATTCCACTCATCCCGGCTCGTGTCCTGGAATTCATCCAGCAGCCAATGCCGGTAATTCGCATCCAGCCGGAAATCCACCGCCTCCCGCCGCAGCCGCGCCTCCTCCCCCTTCATCCAGCCCCCCATCAGCCGCTTCACATCCGCGAAGCCCAGCCGCCCCCGCGCCCGCAGCTCCCGCTCCACCAGCTTGTCATAAGCCCCGATCAGCCCGTGGATCGCCTGCGTCCGTGAAGCCGCCGCCGCCAGCTCGCAACGCGCCGCCAGCATCGCCAGCTCCCGCAAGCCCGCCGCCGCCCACCCCGTGAACTCCAGCGGCTTGTAATGGGAAATCTCCATTGACCCGCAGCCCGTGCCCGCCGCCGCCATCAGCTTCGGCACCATTCCGCCCGCCTCCCCCAGCACCCCGCTCCCCAGCGTATGCCTGCGGAAATCCTCCATCATCCGCCCGAAGGACTTAAGCTGCCGCTTATCCTTCACCCCCATCTCCTCCCAATACCCCTCCACCTGTTCAATCAGCTCCCCCTTGGATTCCTCCCACTCCCCCATTTCCACCCCAGCCAGCCAGCCCGGTCCCCATTCCCTCTCCTCTGCGGAAAAAAACAGCCCGTGCCACACCGCGATGAAACCCCGCAGCTCCTCCAGCACCCGCGTCTCCTCCCGGCCAGCCGTCGCCCGCCGGAAAATCGCCACAAACTCCTCCTCATCCGGCATATCCCCGTATCCTTCCAGCTCCCCGTCCAGCAAACCCTCCAGCAGCTCATCGCGCACCCCCTCCGCCACCTCCCCGTCCAGCAGCTCGAATTTCCCGCCCGTCACCCCCAGTTCATATTGAAAGCCCCGCAGCACTTTGGCGAAAAACCCATCCATCGTCCCCAGCGTCAGCAGCGGCAGCTTCCGCACCACCTTCTCCAGCAGCTCCGGGAAATCCACCGCCTGCCCCTGAAACTTCCCCTCCAGCTCCGCCGCCACCTGCGCATCTTCCGCCGCCGCCGCCAGCTTCTGTAACAGCGCATCCGCAAACTCCCCCGCCGCCTTCTTCGTAAACGTCAGCGCCACAATCCGCTCCGGCTCCACCCCCCCCGCCAGCAACCCGATGATCCGGTCGCTCAGGCAAAACGTCTTCCCCGACCCCGCCGAGGCCAGCACCAACAGATTCTTCTTCAAAATATCCATCCCCACGCCCCTGCCATCCTCGTCAGCGTTCGTTTGGCCGGACATGGGGAAAATCCTGCGTGAAGTCCTGCGCGGAGCCAGCTTTATCTGATCCTGTCCAGCCTGCCCGCCGCGTAGGCGGTGAAGACTTTTTGAATCCCGTCACGGACTCTGCGGAAGACCGCGAGCTGTTCCTGCTCTGTGCCGGTGGCGTGGGCGGGGTCGTCGAATGGCCAGTGATGGCGGTTCATCTGACCGGGGAAGAGGGGACATGCTTGGTCGGCGTTGCCGCAGACGGTGATGACGGTTTCCACTTGGTCATCGAGGAAAATGTCCATGTGCTTCGAGTAGTGGCTGGTGGTGTCGATTCCGATTTCCTCGAGCGCGCGGATGGCAAGCGGGTGGACGTAGCCGGCGGGTTTCGAACCCGCGCTTTCGACGCGGAAATTTTCACCAAGCGCCCTGCGGAGGATGCCTTCGGCAAGATGGGAGCGGCAGGAGTTGCCGGTGCAGAGGATGAGGATGGCGGGTGGGTTCATTGGTCGGATTCCGGTTTGCGGGTGAGTTGAAATAGAGGGATGGCGATGGCCGCTCCGAGAATGGTGGCGGTCGGGTAGAGCCAGATGTGTTGGAGGTTTCCGCTGAGAATAGCGGGGCCAAGGGAGCGGGCGGGGTTCATGGACGCACCGCAGATGGGGCCGGCGAACATGGCCTCCAGTCCCACGATGGAGCCGATAGCGATCGCTGCCGTGATGCCTTTTTCCTTCGCACCATGGGAGACGCTGAGAATGGTCAGCATGAGAATGGCGGTCAGTATGATTTCCAGGAAAAAGCTCTGTGATACGGTTCCTGTGGGAAGGGTCATGCCGAGGGTTTGCGAGTCGGGGAAAAGCAGCTTCAAGGTTCCGCTGGCGCCCAGCGCACCGATCATCTGGGCGGAGATGTAGGCGGGAAGATTGGCGAAGGGAAAACGACCGGTGAGCGCGAAGGCGATTGAGACGGCGGGATTGAAATGCGCGCCGCTGACATCGCCGAACGTGTAGATCATCGCCGCCACGACGAGGCCGAAGGTCAATGCGACGCCGACGTGACTGACCGTGCCGCCAGTCATTTCATTAACGACGATTGCTCCCGTTCCTGCGAAGACAAGGATGAAGGTGCCTAGCAATTCCGCGAAAAACCGGTGCCTCATGGTTCAGCAGAAGTTGGGGCACAGCAGGATTTTTTTCCACTGATGGCCGGTAGGCGGTCGATGGATGGCAGACCGCAGAGTTCGGGCGCGAGGCATTCGGTGTGCTTGTGGGCGAGGACTAGCACGACCGCTTCCGCGCTGATTTCGTGGCCCGTGATGGTGTATTGGGAAATCACCTTGTCCTCATATTCGATCTCCACGGGCACGGAATCATCCGGCGGCAGAAATTTTCCTTTTTCGAGGATGGCCGCCATTTTCCCGGTCTCGATGCGATGGTTGTAATCCCCGCCGACCCAGACCTGGAGCTGGCAGGTGTGGTTTTCGCGGGACGTTCCACCGCAGTCGAGGAAGGTCTTGTGGACATGGCCGACCTCGGTGACGTGGAAGGAGAGGGGAACGGGCGAGGCATCTGGCAGGCGGATGCGGAAATGGCGTTCCGGATGGGAGGCGAGGAGGGATTTCAGTTCGGAAAGTATCATGGTTGGCAGAGTTTGATTGGCCCGGGGCAGCAGCTGTTTTCGCGATCCTTGAGGCGGGCTTTCGCCTTTTTCAGGTCGGCTTTGTGGTGCGGGTCTTTGGGGAGGGATTCGATGAGTTTGGTGAGAAGGGGGAGATGCTTCGCGTGGATGCGGAAATAAGTCCATTTGCCGCGGCGCTCGCTCTCCAGCAAACCGGCCTTGCGGATGATCTGCACGTGGCTGGAAACGGAGGACTGCGGCATTTCAAGGATGTCCGCGAGCTCGCACACACAGAGCGCGCGATCCGTCACGAGCCGGACGATGCGCCAGCGGGTGCTGTCGCCAAGGGCGCGGAACATGATTACGGGACTGGACATAACGAAAGACAACGTGACGAAATTTCGAGCCATGACAAGTGCGGACTGGAGATTAATGCCCTTTACACCATGGGAAGCGGGGATTTCAATTTCATCATTCCCTTAGGAGCTTCCCATGCCGCTGACCATCAAACCGAAATCCGAATGCGCTTTTGATCAGGTCTCACTTGGCGAGGTGATGCTGCGGCTTGATCCGGGGGAGGGACGGATCCGGACGGCACGGAGTTTCACGGCTTGGGAAGGCGGCGGAGAATATAATACCTCGCGGGGACTGCGGAAATGCTTCGGCTACAGAACGGCGGTAGTGACGGCGTTCGTGGACAACGAGATCGGACATTTGATCGAGGATTTCATCATGCAGGGCGGGGTGGCCACGGATTTCATCCAATGGCGCGAGGACGATGGGATCGGCAGGTCGGTTAGAAACGGGCTGAATTTCACCGAGCGCGGCTTCGGGATTCGCGGCGCGGTGGGGAATCCGGATCGCGGCAACACGGCGGCCTCGCAATTGAAGCCGGGGGACGTGGATTGGGATCACATTTTCGGGAAATCGGGTGTCCGCTGGTTTCACACCGGAGGAATTTTCGCGGCTTTATCCGAGGCGTCCGCGGCGCTGGTGGTGGAGGCCGTGGTGGCGGCGCGCAAGTATGGAACCATCGTTTCCTACGATCTGAATTACCGGCCATCGCTGTGGAAAACCATCGGCGGGCTGGAAAAAGCGCGGGAGCTGAACCGCGAGATCGCAAAATACGTGGATGTGATGATCGGCAACGAGGAGGATTTCACCGCTTCGCTGGGCTTTGAGGTGGAAGGTGCGGATCCCCAGATTTCAGAAATCGGGACCGATGCGTTCAAGACCATGATCAAGACGGCAGTCAGGGAATTCCCCAACTTCAAAGTCGTGGCGACGAGCTTGCGCCGCTTCCGCGTGAACGGATTTGAGAGGTACCTGATCTTCTATGTTCCCCGCAAGGAGGAGCTGGTTGT
>JACMMB010000274.1 GCA_014379305.1 Akkermansiaceae bacterium | reverse complement strand
CAGCGGCGGCTGCGAATTGACATAAAGCGGGTCGGCATAGCCACCCGCCTCATTGGATCCGTCGCCCAGACCCCACGCGAGGATCGTGGCGGCGATGCGGTTGCCAATTGCAGCCGATGTGTCGCCTAAAGTTCCGGTGTTGGAGATCGGATAGCCCAGCGCCGCCATCCGCGCATCCAGCGCAGCCGCTGTCGCCGCCGCGCTGGCCGACGCTAAATACCGCTTACGCAAGATGCGATAAGCCGCGTAACTGACCGCCTCTAGCCGCGAGGTCTCGGGTGTGGCGCTGGTAACCCGCTCGTGATGCAGGTAGCCGATAGCGGTCGAGTCGTAAGCCGCCCACGCATTATACATTGCCGCCCCCAAGTGAAACAGATTCCGCGCATGAACCGGGGGGTTCGGCTTATCAATGCGGATGGCGGATAGGATTTCCTCGTTCCAGATCCGGGCGATAGAGGGTGCGGCAGCGAGCGGTAGTTGGGTGACTGACAGCACCAAGCAGGCATATATGGATTTGTGGGAAATTGTCATAAATGAGGTTGTTTGTGCCTACTGAGGAACTACTCAAGAAATTTTGATCAACAGAGAGGCGTGGAAGCCGTCGTGGCCGGTTGCTGCGGGTGAGAGGTTGAGCTGCTGAAGGAGTTCGAATTTGCCGAGGTTGTTGGCCAGGAGGGTTTGGATTTGGTTTTGATTTTCAGAAGGGAGGATGGAGCAGGTGGCGTAGAGGAGTTTGCCGCCGGGTTTCAGCATTTCAGGGTAGGTGCCGAGGAGTTCGGCCTGGATGCTGCGGACGCGGTCAAGTTGGGCGGGTTTGAGCCGCCATTTGAGGTCGGGCTGGCGTTTGAGCGTGCCCAGGCCGGAGCAGGGGGAATCGATGATCAGGGCGTCGGCGATGGGCCCGAATTCGGAATGGATGTTTTCGGTAATGGGCTTGGTGACGATGCAGGTGGCTCTGGCCCGGGTGGCGCGTTGTTGAAGCTGGAGGAGCTTCTTTTGATCGACATCCATGGCGTATATTTTCGCCGCGTTATTGCTGAGGGCGGCGAGGTGAAGGGCTTTGCCACCGGCACCGGAGCAGGCGTCGATGATGCGCTGGCCGGGTTGCGGATCGATGAGTGGAGCGATGGATTGGGAAGAGGGATCCTGGATTTCAATGCGACCATCAAGGCGGAGTGCTTTGGGCAGGATTTTCCCCGGAGGAAGCGCAAGCGCGTGCGGGAGATCAGGGACGGGGGTGGCTTCGACATTATTTCCAGCAAGCCATTGGATGGCGTCTTCCCGGTTGGTCAGCAGGGTGTTGACGCGGAGAAATACGGAGGGGCGCTGGTTGAGGGCGGTGAGTTGGGCTTCCCATTGATCGCCGAGTTCGGAGTGACCAAGGGTGTCGAGCCAATCGGGGATGGATTGGCGGACAGCGCGGGGCTGGTCGGGGAGATCGGCTTGGCGGGCGAGGATTTCATGG
This sequence comes from Akkermansiaceae bacterium, assembly GCA_014379305.1. Lineage (GTDB taxonomy): Bacteria > Verrucomicrobiota > Verrucomicrobiia > Verrucomicrobiales > Akkermansiaceae > Luteolibacter. Next base: position 1,936 of record JACMMB010000274.1, on the reverse strand, counting down.
GCCGGGCGGCCGTTGTAGTCGCACCATTCGGGGAGGGTGTAGCCCATGAGAATCCATTGGGCGGCGATAAGGGACTGGGTTTCCTCGGAATCGACGAGAAACGAAAGGGCGCGGCGCCAGCGGGCGGTTTCGAAGAGGGTTTCGGCAACGAAGTTCCGGTCACGTTTGCCCCAGCGGGGGTTTTCCTCGAAGGCGGCGGCGAGCTCATGGTCGAGGACGCGGTGGTTGACCAAGACGGATTTGGCGAGTTCGAGTGTCGAGGAGCAGAGATGGCGGTGGATTTTCATTAGTATGCGTAAAGTGAGCAAAAAGGCGGCTGGGTGTTCAGGGAGAGGTGTCCAGGAAAGCGGTCAGGGGGCTGGTGGGGTGGGCGGTTGAGGAGGGTTCAGGGAGGCCGAGTTCGAAGGCGGTGCGGCCGGCTTCGACGGCTTGCTTGAATGCGATGGCCATTCGCGAGGGGTCTGAAGCAATGGCGATGGCGGTGTTGACGAGGACGGCATCGGCACCCAGTTCCATCGCTTCGGCGGCATGTGAGGGAGCGCCGATGCCGGCATCGACTACGACGGGGACGATCGCTTGATCGATGATGATGCGGATTTGATCACGGGTGGTGAGGCCTCTGTTGGAGCCGATGGGAGACCCGAGCGGCATGACCGTGGCGCAGCCGACTTCCTGGAGGCGCTTGGCGAGGACGGGGTCGGCGTTGATGTAAGGGAGGACGGTGAAGCCTTCTTTGACGAGAATTTCAGCGGCTTTGAGAGTTTCGATAGGATCGGGAAGGAGGTAGGTGGGATCGGGATGGATCTCGAGCTTGATCCATTTCGGCAGGCCGGCGGTGTGGGCGAGGCGGGCAAGACGGACTGCTTCCCCGGCGTTCATGGCACCGCTGGTATTGGCGAGAAGGAGGTATTTTTCCGGGTCGATAAACTCAAGGATATTGGCGAATTGATCTTTTTTCCCCGAGAGGTCGGCACGGCGGAGAGCGACGGTGACGATTTGAGTTCCGGAGGCGGCCAAGGCGGCGCGCATGGATTCGTTGGAGGGGAATTTCCCGGTTCCCAATAAGAGGCGGGAGGAGAAAGAACGGTTGGCGATTTGTAACATGGGTGGAAGTGGGAAGCGATTGGTCACGGTGATCGGACGAGTTCTTCCGCGAGCCATGATGTGAAAGCGGCGTGGTCGTTGAGGTCGTATTGGTGGGTGCGAAAGCCTAAGGATTTGCCGGTCTCGATGTTGGCAGGAAGATCGTCGATGTAGAGCGTGTTGTTGGCGATGAGCTGGTATTTCCGGATGGCGTGGAGATAGAAATCAGGATGAGGTTTGATGGCATCAATTTCATAGGAAAGAATGGCGCCGTGGAAGAGCGCGAAATCGGGGTAGGCTTGGAAAATGTAAGGGCAGTGAATGGGATTGGTGTTGGAGAATAAAATGAGGCGGTGACCGGCGGAGTGGAGATTTCCAACCGTATCCCACATGGGCAGGTTGGGGGTAAAGATGTTTTGCCATGCGCTGTGGAATTGGGCGGGAGTCGAGGTGCTGGCAAGGGTTTCCAACGCCCAAAGGGTGTAGTCACCCGCAGAAATCCGGCCGGCTTCGAAGTCGTCTTTTTTAGCAAGAAGGGTGAAAAGGGTATTGGCGGGATCCGGGTGATTTTCGGGGAGAAGTGTGGCAAGAGACGTTTCGAAATCGAAGTCGAGGAGCACTTTTCCAATGTCGAAAAGGAAGGTAAGGGGCATGAAAGGAACGGGATTGAGGAATGGAATTAGACTTGGGAAAGAATAAAGCTGGCTGCGGTGATGGCCCCGTCGTTGCGGTTGTGATTAATGAGGGCGGCTTTCATTTTTCGCCATTTGGCAGAGTTGTTGGCGAGGATGTGGCAAACGGATTGCGTAAGGTCTTGTGGGGTCTCGGCGAGATCGCCGGCACCGAGCTGCTG
>JACMMB010000273.1 GCA_014379305.1 Akkermansiaceae bacterium | reverse complement strand
GTGGTGCCGGGGAGGAGGGGGGTGAGAACGAGGGGGGTTGACGGGTCGGTGCCTGTGGAAGAGAGGCCGGAGATATAGGAGAAGCCGACTTCGGTTTTCTTCAAGGCTTCGCCGGGGGTGAATATGCCATCTGGTTTGATTGTGCCGGTGATCTTCGCGTAGAACATGGACTCGGATTGGGTCATATAGGCGGCGAAAAATTGGCGGAAGGCGGCGTTGGAGGAAGCTCCGGAGAGGTTCAGTGAATGCGAGGGGTTGGATGTTGTTACCTTCGCGATGGTGGAGGGGTTAGGAAATGAACCGAATTCGTCATCGAATTCGCTGAGGGCAAGGCCGATCTGGCGGGCGTTGTTGTAAGCTTCAGTTTGATAGTGGGGCTCACGTCGCCTCACGAGAAGGGGGGTTGCTAGCAATATGATAGCGAAGAGTGCAGAGGAAATAATTAAGCCGTAGAACACCGGCTTGAACCATTTCGGCTGGCGGTTGAGGAACTCAGGGTTGGCTTCGGTGTCCATGGGTTTCGGATATGGAGAAGGGTTTGCAACCCCTTTGCGGAGGACTGGGGAAATGGATTCGCTTGGTTTGTGCTAAGGGGTTGCAAACCCCTTCTCCAAATTAGAGGAGCTTTGCTCTTAGGAGGTCGGTGACCTGTTTGGGGTTGGGCTTGGTGGGCGCGGATTTCATGACCTGGCCCGTGAGGAAGTTCAGGAGTTTTTCGTTTCCGGCTTTTACCGCTTCGACCTCGGTGGGATTATTTTTGATCACTTGGTCGATGAGGGTGTCGAGTTCGCCTGCGGAGGTGGGCTTGAAGCCAAGTTGATCGGCGATGGCGGAGGGGGATTTTTCCGGGGAGGCGAAGAGGACGGCGAACACTTCCTTGGCTTGGTTTTGGGCAAGGGTGCCGCTTTCCACCAAGGTCAGGAGATCACGGAGTTTTTCCGGGGGGACCGGGCAATCGGTGATCGTTATGGAAGCTTCGTTGAGGATGCCGAGGAGGTTGTTGATGATGAAGTTGGCGGTTTTCTTGGCCGGAATGGAAGGGTCGGAGGCCGCCTCGAAATACCGGGCAAGATTGCCATCGGCAGTAAGAACGGCGGCGTCGTAGGGGGTGAGGCCAAAATCCGTTTCGTAGCGGGCAATGCGGGAAAGTCGTGGCTCGGGGACGCGTGGGCGGACGGTATCCAAAAGCGGGGCGGTGGCGATCGGGAGCAGGTCCGGGCAGGGGAAGTAGCGGTAGTCGTGGGCGTCTTCCTTGGTGCGCATGAGTTGGGTTTCGCCGAGATCGTCGTTCCAGCGACGGGTGGACTGGATCTGGGCGATGCCAAGATCGAGTTCCTCAGTTTGGCGGGCAATCTCGAAGTGGATGGCGCGGCGGATGGCGGAAAAGGAATTGAGGTTCTTGAGTTCGACTTTCGCACCGAGGGGGTCGGATTGTTTTTCGCGGAGGGAAATGTTGACGTCGCAGCGGAGGTTGCCTTTTTCGAGGTCCGCGTCCGAAGTATTGCAGTCGTGGAGAACCATCTGGAGGGAGCGGAGGTAGGCAAAGGCTTCCTCGGCGGACTCCAGGTCCGGCTCGGTGACGATTTCCATGAGGGGGGTGCCTGCACGATTGAAATCGATGAGGGTGGAATTCGCGAGGTGGGTGGATTTGGCGACGTCCTCTTCAAGGTGGATGCGGTTGAGGCGGACGATCTTGTTAGGGGTCCTGATGTTTTTACGCGCGTCTGTCGGGTAGCAATCGTCAAAGAGCGGCACGCCGCCATCGAGACAGAGCGGAAAGTCCATCTGTGTGGTCTGATAGTTTTTAGGCATGTCGGGATAGAAATAGTTTTTCCGATCCCAGCGGGAAAATTCCGGGGAACGGCACCCGAGGGCCAGCCCGGTGAGCAGGGTTTTCTCAATCGCTATTCGGTTAAGGACGGGGAGCGCACCCGGGAGACCAAGGCAGACGGGGCAGGTATGGGTATTCGGATCCTCACCAAAGGAGGTCCGGCAGGCGCAGAACATCTTGGTGACGGTGTTAACCTGGGCATGGACCTCGAGGCCGATGGTTACTAGATACATAATTTTTTCAGCCCAAATTTTCGATTCGGAAGACTACGGGTTGGGAATTGATGCAGTCGAGGGATTCGATTTCGGTGAGGGCTAGCTGGAGTTTGCCGAAGTGACAGGAGTGAAGGAGGAAGACCATGTCGACGAATTCGGCATCGGGATTGGAGGGATCGACTGGGGAATGAATGCCGGAAACGCCGATTTCGTGACTGGCGAGGACGTTGGCGATTTGTGCAAGGACGCCGGGCCGGTCGGTGACATCGAAGCGGACATAATAAGCTGTGGTGGTTTCGGCGATGGGGACCAAGGTGCCTTTTTCCCGGTAGGGCAGGAAGCCGCGGTGACGTGAGGTATTGGCAAGCGATCGGGCAGCTTCGACAAGGTCGGCGACGACTGAGGAGGCGGTTGGGTCCTGGCCGGCACCGCGACCATAGAAAAGGGATTCGCCGGCGGCATCGGAGTGAACGGAAACGGCGTTGAAGACGCCGTGAACGGATGCAAGGATGTGTGTCCGGGAGATAAAAGATGGCTGCACGCGGAGCTCGACCGAGCCGCCATCCCGCTCCCGGATAATGGCCAGGAGCTTGATCACGTAACCGAGGGATTTGGCGAACTGGATGTCGGTAGGGCGGACCTGCTCAATGCCGGTGACATAGATGTGTTCGTGATCGATCGGGAAGCCGTAAGCAAGGGTGGCGAGTAGAATGGCCTTGTGTGCGGCGTCCCAGCCATTGACGTCGAGGGCGGGATCCGCTTCGGCGTAACCAAGATCCTGGGCTTCCTGAAGGGCGGCCGGGTAGTCGATGCTGCGGAGGGTCATCTGCTCCAGAATAAAGTTCGAGGTGCCGTTGATGATGCCGGTGAAGGAGTGGATTCGGTTTCCAATGAAAGAGTCCTGCACGGTTCTGATAATCGGGATGCCTCCGGCGACGGCGGCCTCAAAGAAGATCGGGGTTTGCATTTCGCGGGAAATGGCGAAGAGCTCGACTCCGCGCTCGGCGAGGAGGGCCTTGTTGCCGGTGACGACAGGTTTTTTCGCCAGCAGGGCTGCGGCGACGATTTCGAAGGCATCAGTGGTCCCGCCGATGAGTTCGACCACGATGTCCACCGCCGGGTCATTGACGAGGGCATGCCAGTCGGTGGTGAACATTTCCTGGGAAACCTCGCCAGTGGTGGCGCGCGCCTTGGCCAGATCGCGGACGAGGATTTTCGCGATGCGGAGGGAGACGCCCTGGCCGGTGCGCTCGGAGATGAGTTCGCCATTGCGCTGGAGGGTGTTCCAAACGCCGGAGCCTACGGTTCCAAATCCTGCCAGGCCGATT
>JACMMB010000272.1 GCA_014379305.1 Akkermansiaceae bacterium | reverse complement strand
GTGCAGCATCTTGATTACGCTCTTCCTTAATCCATATCTTGGCTAGCAATCGCATGCTTTCGGCAGTTTCGGTTTTAGAGGTTTTTGGAAAAGTTCGGATTGCGGCTTTAAGTTGTTGCTCGGCGTCCTTTGTGTTTCCCTGATCAATTAGCATGCGAGCCGATTCAAGCAGGAAGCCGGGTTCAATCTCTGAACCATGAGGAATCATCATCTCGGCTTCGCGGAATAGGCGCCCGGCTCCCGCCTTCGTTTCTGGATCACGAAAGCTAACGACGGCAAGTTTCATTCTAAGGGACAAATTCTCCTCGTGCATGTAAACTCCCTTTTCCAATAACACGCGCGCCCCCCGGTAGTCCCGGTCCTGCATCAGCTCTTTGGCCAATTCCAAAAAATCATCAGGGCTACCTCCGCGGATTTTAAGTAGTTCCGCTGCATGCAATCCAGCCTCGTGCGTGAGACTCTGCTTACGGTAATACTTGGCAAGTGATTCGTGCGCCAACGCTTTGCGCGGATGAATATCTAGCACTTCCTTCAAGGTCTGCACGCCATCGACATCACGCTTCGCAGCAAAGTAAAGGATGCCCAAGCGGATTTTCATATCCAAAGACGATGGCTGCGCAAGCACATGGTTGCGCAGAACTTCAATCGCCAAGTCAGTCTGATTTGTCTGGCGGAAATGCTCGCTAGCCGCACGGGCCACAGTTATCCACTCCGGATGCTGGCGCATGAATTCTAAAAATTTCTTATTAATCCGAGCCTGTGCCTCTTTATTGCGGTTGTCATAGAGACTTTTTGTCGTTGAAACATAATACATCACAGCAGAAGGAGAGTTGACTTCCAGTTTTTCCAGAAGGTCTCTCGCTTGTTCATCGTCTCCGAGCTCCCTTGAAAACCGAATCATACGCTCGATCGGAATCTCGTCGCCGGGTTTCAATTCCAAGGCTTTGGCATATGCCGTTTCCCGTATACTATCTGCGGCAGAATCCCCACGACCTGAGTTGCCAAGAAAATCTCCATATTCAATCCATATGAAATAATCATCGGGCCTTGCTTTCGTAAGATCCCGATAGATCTCCCCGGCGCCTTGCCGGTCTCCGTCTGATAACCTGATTCCCGCTGCTTTTCTGACCAAAGGCAGCGCGGTGGGATTTTCCTTATAAGCAAGCAGAAAACAATTTTCGGCCTTGCTCGTGTTGCCTCTGGATTCTTCCAGTACTCCGTATGAAAAATTCAACAGACTATCCGCATTTAAGGATGAAATGAGAATCAGCCAGATCCGGAAAATGCAATGCATGTTTGATCCTAACGCCTAAAGCCAATGATGAAAACGGTTTCAATCAATTCACTCTTCCGGTTTTGAAAGACTGCCAAGACGTTATACGATTCCCTGCCTGAGTGCTTTGGACACGGCTTCGGTCTGCGATCTAACATGCAGTTTCCGGTAAATGGATCGCAGATGCATGTCCACCGTGTGTTGGGAAATAAGGAGCTGATCGGCAATCTCTTTCTTGATGAATCCTTTGACCAGAAATTTGAGGACTTCCTCCTCGCGATTGGTAAGCGGCTCAAGTTCCTCAACGGGTCCGTGTTTTGAAAACCCATTCAGGATCATTGTCGCGATGGCGCTGCTGAGAGCCGCCGCCCCGTGGATCACTTCGTGAATTCCATTCAGGATCTCATCCGGGTCAGCAGTCTTGAGTAAGTAGCCGGAAGCGCCGTTACAGATTGCGCGATAAACTTTCTCCCGGTCATCAAAGGCGGAGAGAATCAGCACCTTCAGTTCCGGGATCATTTTCTTGACCTCCGCGAGGACTTCCAAACCATCCATCCGGGGCAAACCAAGATCCAAAAGCAGGACATCGGGCCGATCCTGGGTGAATTTGAGTTTGTCAAAAAATTCAGCCGGCGTTGCGAAGTGATAAGGGCATTCGAGATCTTCTTCGGCATCTATCAATCGGCGAATCTGTTTCGCAAATATCTGATGATCCTCAAGTATCCATATCTTCGAAACTGTTTTGTTAGCAATCATTTTGACGATGATATCGCTATTAAGAGTGAATGTTTGACCGTTAGCAAGATTTCTGTGCCCTTGAAAGCTTCGGTTTTCACTTCGAGTTTGCCATCCAGCACACGGGCACGGTCATCAAGTTTGCGTACAAGATGAGGAACCTCAAAATCATTTTCCATGACCATCGGCAGGCCTTTTCCATCGTCTATGATCTGAAGCGCAAGCATGTCGCCCTTATCCCATAGGCGGATCGTAACTTTCTTAGCCTTCGCATGTTTGAGGACGTTGTGAATGGCTTCCTTGTAGAAAAGAAACAGGTGGCGTTTGGCATCCAGGGAGAGCTTGGCGGCACTTTTTGAAGAATCGCATTCAATGGTGTAGTCCATTTCCCGCAACAACCGGCTCGCCGTCTCCCGCATTCTATGGACCAGATCGCCTATGGAATCCTGCTTCCGTTCAAGCAGCCAAACAATGTCACGCATTGCCAGCGAACTCTCCCTTGCAATACTTTCCACTTCATCCAGATCTTCGGCGATCTCATCCGGACCATGCAATCTCACCAAGTCCTTGCGGGCCGTCCTGGCAATGAGCGAGATGCTGCCGAGATTGCTGCCAATATCGTCATGAAGATCCGCCGCAATCCGTTTGCGAAGCTGGTCAATATGCTTGCTCGAAATAAGTCGCCGTCGCTCGACAACGAAAACGGGTATCAAAAACGTCAGACCGAGCATCATTGCGGAACCCCAGGTGGCGTTCAACTCGCTTTCCGCCGCCATCTGTGTGTGCATGGGTTGTAACGCCTCGATTTCGCGTTCAACTCTCCAGCGTTCGTGGAGCTGATTCAACCATGATCCTACTGGAATAATCTGCCGCTCGCTGGCATAGCCGTTTGTAAGTGTGGCCACCGGTGTGGACATATCGGAAGCTTTGCAACTCACCGTGTGATCCTTGGCAATATTCTTGTGATCAGACCAAACTTCGATCTCTGAAAAACCATACAATTGTTCGTTACCGACTACTCTCGCTTTCAGGCCCTTGATGCGAAATTCCGATGCGACTATTCCATTCAAGGGAAGAAGGAGTGGAGTAACGTGGTTGGTTCCCTCAACCGGATTTTCCCATAGCCTTATTGTTTTGAAATCGGCCTCTCCTTCCGCCCGAACTTGGAATTCCATTTTCTCGGGCAAAATTCCAGCTTCCAGCACTCCCCGGATTTCATATGGAAAAAGCACTACCATATCAAGTTTGGTATCCTTGCCGAAGTTTATGCTCCAGGAGATCTCTTCGTCCGGTGAAGCAATGCTATATAGATTGCTTTTCTCATCCTTGCCCGACCAGTTTCCTCCCTGCCAGACACCGAGTGGCATGCGTCCGTCTGTAATAGCCCCGGCATACCAGAGATCCTTGTCACACAATTGCCCTTCTGCGGAAACCTTGCTGCCGAAGGAAACAGGAAAGCCATCCGAGATTACTACAAACTCCGAAAGTCCGAACACCTCACTCTCTCCGCGCATCTGTCCCTGATTTACAATAAGTTTTACATAACGCGCCTGCGCTCCCTGCCCCATGAATTTCACAGGCTTACCGCCACTTCCGGGAAAATACTTGTCTCCGGAAGTATATAAAATCCGCTTCTTTGAAAAGTCCGGAACTATTGAAAACTCGATCGTGAAACGCTTCGGAAACAGCCCACGTCGCTCGGAGGACTCTTCCTGTAATGGCACAAGATAAAGCGCTTCCACCGGAACCACCTTGCCCAAATCAATTACAACGCTAGGGTCCGGCCCGCCTGGAGAAATTCTCGCACCGCGACAGCCGATGCCTGTTTTCAGACTCTGTTCCTGATGCAGCGCCAGTGACATCAGCTGGTTATTCAAAAATTCGACCCGTTCCTCCACCTTTACCAAGCGCGGATTGAACAAGCGCGCGACCCTGCCGATGGGATTGGACATCGAAGACTGGGCATTCAGCCCATCTGACATCACTACAATGGAAAGACCTGCCAAGCCGATATGCCTGCCAAGTTTCAACAGATTTTGTAAAAGCAAGGGACTGCCTATCACAAATGCCAGATTGTCAAAGTTTTTAGAATTATCAAGAAAAACTAATTAAATTTTACATCCGTTGCTCAATCCGATCACCATGATTAAGCTGATTTCGCTTTCCGCAAACGTGATGGTTAACACGTTTATTACGGATCCTTTTTTGTCTTGAGCGTTGTCTCGACCTGTCATCACATCTAAATTCCCGCCGTCTTATGAACACCCTGTTCCACACACTAAACATAGGTACGCTCGCCGCATGGCTTAGCGTGGCGTCGTTTGGCACCTTGGGCATGGTTGTTTCGGGCTGGTATCAAGTCCCCATCGTCGCAGCGGTAACAGAAACGGTGGTTACCCAGGACGATTTCACCTTGGGTAATGAAGCGGATACCAGAAGCACTGAAGAGGCGACGCCCGATATTAACGAGATGGTTGAGGAAACCTTGCCCGCGCCTCCGGAAATGCCCGAGCTGGCTGAGCTCTCACCACTTCCCGAAATCCCGGATCTTCCACCGCCTCCTGCTATAGCCAGATCGAAAGCACCCGAATACCCAAATAAGTCCAAATCCACGCCGTCGCTTCGACCAACAGCTCCTACCCGGACGCCTGGAAAATCCACCACCGCGAATCTTTCAGGCTCAAGGAAAACATCCGGTATCCCGTCTGCAGGCAAAAGCAGCGGCATGTCCGACGCTGCACGAATTGCCGCAGGCCGCAAACCACGGCCAAACTATCCATCCGAAGCGAAACGCAGAAAACAGGAAGGCACGGTTCAGGTTCAGTTCACCATCGATTCCAGAGGTCGTGTCATCTCCGCTCACGCGAAATCCCCGTCACCTTGGCCTTTACTCAATGCTGAAGCTGTGAGGACAGTTCGCCGATGGAGCTTTCCGCCAGGCGGAGTAACAACCAAGACCCAACCCATCGTTTTCAAACTCGATTGATTACCACCGTGCTTTCCAACATCGTCGTCAAAACATTCATAGAAGGTGGCTGGGTTATGTGGCCCATTCTCGGCACATTTTTCCTCGCTCTCTGTGTCGTGCTGGACCGTGTGGTGTGGTGGTTGCGTTTCCGGGCAACTCTCAGGCTCGCCGAACAGGAACAAGCCCGGATCGCCATCGGCACCGGGGATTTCACCACTGCATGGGAACTTGGTAAAAAAACCAGCGATCCCTTTCTGACCAATCTCAACGATGGCATGACTCACGCGCACACCTCGATGCTTGCCGCGATGCAGCTCCATGCCACCCATTTGCTTGAGAAATCCGAGGCCCACATGTGGGTGTTGAGTACTTTGATCACCCTGGCTCCGTTGTTGGGGCTGTTCGGCACGGTAGTCGGGATCATGGGTTCATTCTCTTTCGTCGGCGATGAGCAACTTGCCGCCGCGAAAGTCTCCGGCGGAATTGGCGAAGCGCTCATTGCCACCGCATGCGGCATCGCCATCGCGATTCTCTGCCTGCTGCCATACAACTTTTTCCGCAAGCGGGTTTCCGTCCTCCGGGGTTCCCTAGAACGTTGGATCAACCACACCGAGCTACTGGTAAAATCCGCGAAGGAACACGGCCATGACCTCGAGGTTTTCGCCGCGAACCGCAGCAAATCCTGATGCCTGTTGAACTCCAAAGACCTTCGGGTGACGAGGGAGACGAAGCGCGGATAGAGATCATCCCGCTCATAGACATCATGTTTTTCCTGCTTGCCGCCTTCATGTTGGTGAGCCTCAGCATGACCCAGCTGCACCGCGTGCCGATCACCCTGCCCGATGCCTCCACCGGCATTCCGGATACGAAAACCCCGCTGTTCCAGATCGCCATCGATGCGAACGGCGTAACCACTTGGGACAGCGAAATTGTAACCCTCTCGGAAATCACCATTCGCCTCAAAGCCAATGCGCTGCCCAACGAAGTCCGCGTGCTTATTGCGGCGGATGAAGACGCCCGTCACAAACAAGTCCTCGGCGTGCTTAATGCGGTACGCGATGCGGGCATTCAAAAAGTCAGTTTTGAATCGAAAAATCCCAATCCCTGAAGCGTGAAATTCCGTGTCCTGCCCGTTCTCAACTTCATCGGCTGCCTGGTCCTGACGGCGGTGGTTATTTCCCAATGGCTGAAGGAGCGCGCCACCAATGAGGAGTTGATAGGATTGAAAAGCGAGCTGAACGCGGCAAGGGAGATTTCAGCTGAAGAAACCAAACGGGCTCTCAATCTCGAACGCGACATCGCCGTGCTCAAACAGTCCATCAAGTCGACGCAGGCGGCTGCCGAAGAATCCTCGCGCACCCTTGCGGAAACCACGACCCGGGCCAGCGACCTCGAGAACGAAATCACCGCCTCCCGCGAGCAGATTAAAGCTTGGGAAGCCGCCATCGCCGCGCGTGACGAAAAACTCAAGGCACTCAACCTTGATTTAACCGCAGCCCGCAAACGTCTAGATGCCGCAGTTGCAAAACTCAAAGCTGCCGGTGCCCGTTGACGGATAGAATAGCGAAAGTGGTTGAAATAAGGTTTATAACCAATACTCTAACGAATGTGGAGGTGATACGGCAAATAGCGGCTTTGGCTTTGGGGATACTTCTCCAGTTATCCCATTCTGCTTCCGTTCCATTCAACATGGTCATCATGCCTGCAACAGATGCAAGTTGCGGCTGTTGCGGCGATTCCGATCAATGTCCTTGTGCTCATCAAAGTGAGAATGAAAAGCCTACCTTACCGGCCATACCCGTAAGTCGGGAAGGCATCAACTTGGCAGTTTCCCCTGCAGGACCGGAAATTTTTGAGATAACACCAACCCAATATCTTGGCGTGGTGTTAGATCCCCTTATCCGCAGCGACGCGCCGAACGGTTATCGTGGGGTGCCACTTTCGGTCGCGTTTTGCCGCTTCATCATCTGAGTCGTCCCCTTGACAGACGAATTGTGTCCGCAACTTTTCAGGCCGTTTTCGGGCCTGCTGCGGGTGTGTCCGAAAAAATTAACTTTGACTCAGATGAAAAATGAAATTTCTCACAACACTTGTCTCAGGCTGCTTTTTGCTAGCAAGCCTGCTGAAAGGGCAGCGGACGAATATCCTTGATGAAGCTTTTCTCGGTTCCATCCGCGCTGAAGCCGCGCAAAATCACCCTTCGCTGCAGAGTGCCGAAAGTCGCGTCAAAGCCGCAGGGCTGGATATAGCTGGCAGCCGTTTATGGGAGGATCCGATGGTTGGCATCGGCTTTATGGCGGCTGATCAAATGATGCGTGCGGACGATGGCGATATCATGGTTGGCTTCGAACAAACATTTCCCAAGCCAGGGCTTTACGAAGCAAATTTGATCAAGTCCGAAGCCATGCGGCGTGCGGAGATGGAAAAAGCCAGGGCGGCAGGAATTCAGTCCGGGGTTGAGGCAACGATGGTCGCGATCGAGCTGGCGCTATCCGATGAGATCGTGCGGCTTTCTTCCGGAGAAATTGCGTGGCTACGCGAAATGGAGTCCAACGCCCGTGATCTCGCCCTTGATCCGGCAGCGACGAGTATTGATTCGATCAGACTTGCCTCCGAAGTTGCAAGATCAGAGCAAAGTCTGGATGCGGCGGGTCGCAGCCGGAAAGGATTCGAACAGAAATTGAATCTGGTCCTCGGGCGCACTCTTGGCAATTCATGGCGAACTTTGCGCCTGCCTGTTTCCTCGCCACCGGTGCCTCAGGCCGCTTCAGAAGTCGCGCGGATAGCCTATGCCAATCCGCAAGTGCGGACCTTGCGGGAAATGGCGAATGCGAGCCGGGCGGAGGTGCGGATCGCAGACCGGGAACGGCAACCGGCGATATCCGTGGGTGTGGATACAGCCCTGTATTCGGGAGGGGACTTCCGCAGCACGACACTCGGGGTGAAGATGACGATCCCGTGGTTCAATCGTGACTCCAATCAGGCGAGGATTGATGCCGCGCAATTCCGCGCGGACGCCGCCACAGCCGATATTGAAGTCCTGCGTCGTGAAGTCGCTACCCAGGTAATCACTGCGGTAACCGAGGCCGCGAACGCCGCCGCCCAAGCCCGGGCCTATGGCGGAGAAATTCGTCAGAAAGCGATCGAGGCGAACCAGACTTTGGAAGCCTCTTGGATCATTTCGAAAGCGCCGTTGACCGATCTCTTGGAGTCACGGCGGCTGCTTTTCTCCGTGGATCTCGAACAACGCCGTTTCATTGCCATGCAACTCGCGGCGGTTGAAAAACTCAATCTTCTCGTCCCCATTCAAATCTCGAAATAATTCTTATGAAAACATTGTTCACCGTTTTGATTACAGCGCTGATTGTCGCAGCGAGTACTTGGTATTTCCTCAAAAAAGATAGCCCGATTGCAGCTGAAAGAGGAAAAAAAGAGCTGCTCTATTACCAGAGCGCGATGCATCCGTGGATAAAAAGCGACAAGCCCGGCCGGTGCACGATTTGCGGGATGGAACTCACTCCGGTTTACGCCGGGGAAAAAGGTTTTGATGCTTCGGGCGGAGAGAACATCGTGGCGCTTTCGCAGACACAGATCCAAGTGCTGCATGTGGAGACAGCGGAAGCAAAGGTGCAGCCTCTGGTCCGCAATCTGGAAGTTTCGGGGATGATCGATGATGACGAGCGGAACCATCGGATAATCAGTGCTTATGTCGATGGGAGGGTGGAGACGCTGTTTGCGAATCACCACGGCTTCGATGTGGTCGCCGGGCAGCCGCTGGCAATGATTTATAGTCCTTCGCTGCTACAGGCGGAGCGTGAATACCGCCGGCTTGCGGGAGAATTGAAAGTCAGCACAGGCTTGCGTTTGAAACAAATGGGCCTGAACGAGAGTCAGATCGGAGAGCTTGCTGACAAGCCGAATGACATGCTCAGCTCCATGATCCTGGCTCCTCTGAGCGGAACGGTGGTCGAGCACGAGATTTACGAGGGTCAGTACTTCACCGTCGGACAGAAGCTTTTCGAGATTGCCGACTTCGACGTGATGTGGTTTCAGTTCGATGCCTATGAGCAGGATCTGCCATGGCTTGAAGTTGGCCAGAAAGTCGATGTGAGCACACCGTCACAGCCCGGGAAAATTTATCCCGGAGTGATCAGTTTCATTGATCCGAATTTGGACGAAATGACCCGTTCAACCAAAGTGAGGGTGGACCTGCCAAACCCGAAAGTTAACGGGCGGAGGGAATTGCTGCATCGGGTTTATGCGGATGGAATGGTGAAACTGGATGCGACGCCGGCCCTTTCCATTCCAAAAGCGGCGGTGATCCATACCGGGCCTCAAGCAGTCGTTTATCTGGATCGGGAGGAGGGAGCTTACGCGCAGGTGCCGGTGAAGCTTGGTCGGCGCGGTGATGCTTTGGTGGAGGTTTTATCCGGCTTGGAAGCGGGTGATCGGGTGGTCACAAACGGGAACTTGCTGATCGACGGCCAGGCGGAAATCAACCGCGCGTTCATGTCTCCGACAGAGGAAAAGGAAGTAGCAACCCCATCCACCGGGTTGAACAAGCAGCAGCTTGAAGTGATCGCGGAATTCATCGAAACGGCGGATGCGATGGCTGCTAAGCTTGCTGCGGATGATTTGCCAGGGTTCATTCAAGTTTCGCAGCCGATGATGAAGCGGGCCGGAAAACTGACTGAGGCGCTGAAGGTCACTGCTGTTTCAAAAGATGATTTGGCGGCCCTGAACTCTTCCGGACATTTTCATGGTCACGCAGACATTGCTTCGGCCAGGGCTGCTTTTCTTAAATTCACCATGGCGGGCACGGCAGTGCTTGAACCGTTGAGAAAGTCGGAAGGATTTCCAAACATGCAGATCTGGGAATGTCCGATGGTGGATGAAGCGGTGCCTGATTCGGCGAAGAAAGGCCGTTGGTTGCAGACGGGCGGGCGAGCCGGGCAGAATCCGTTTTTCGGGAGCCGGATGTTGGACTGCGGCAAAGAGATTAAACCCTGAGCAACGATCATGATTGAAAAAATCATCGAGTGGAGTCTGAAGAACCGGTTCCTGGTGCTTTGCGCGACCCTCCTCATCATCGCGCTCGGCGTCCGTGCCGTGTATCAGACACCGGTCGATGCGATCCCGGATCTTACGGAGAACCAGGTGCTGGTTTTTGCTGATTGGGCGGGGCGGAGCCCTCAGGAAGTTGAGGATCAGGTGACTTATCCGCTGACAACCGGCCTTCAGGGCCTGTCGGGGGTCAGGGAAGTCCGCGCCACCTCGATGTTCGGGTTTTCGCTGAGCACGATCATTTTCGAGGAAAATGTGGATACATATTTTGCGCGGACGCGGGTTCTGGAGCGCCTGAACTTCCTGCAAAACTCGATGCCGGAAGGAGTCACTCCGCAGCTCGGGCCGGACGCTTCGGGCCTTGGTTGGGTGTATCAGTATTATCTCGAAGTCGATCCGGAAAAAGCGGAGGCCGGAGGCTATGATTTGTCGAAGCTGAGATCGGTGCAGGATTGGAACATCCGCTATCAGCTGGCCGCAGTGAAGGGTGTGGCGGAGGTGGCGAGCATCGGGGGGTTTGTGAAGCAGTATCAGATCGAGCTTTCGTCAAAGAAGATGCGTGCCGCGAACGTCAGCATGATGGAGGTGATGACCGCGGTGCAGAACGCCAATCTGAATGTTGGCGGCAAGGTGGTGGAGGAGAACGGCGCGGAGTTCGTGCTGCGCGGGATCGGACTGATCACGGGCATTGAGGATTTGGAATTGGTAACGGTAAAGGCGGTGGCCGGCACGCCTGTTTTTTTGAGGGATATCTCCACCATCCTGATTGGCGGGGATTTCCGAAGGGGCGCGCTTGATATCAATGGCCATGAATCCGTGGGCGGGACTGTCATCATGCGGACCGGCGAGAACGCCAAGGCGGTGATCGAAAGGGTGAAGGAAAAAATCGCACGGATCCAATCAAGCCTGCCGCCCGGTATTACGATCAAACCATTTTACGATCGAAGCGAACTCATCGACAACACCATCGATACGCTCAAGCACGCGCTGATGGAGGAGATCGTTTTGGTGACCCTTGCCCACATCATTTTCCTCTGGCACTTCAGAAGTATTCTCATCGTCACGCTGCCGCTGCCGATTTCGATCCTGATTTCGTTCCTGATGATGAAGCAATTTGGAATCACCAGCAATATCATGTCCCTGACTGGAATCGCGATTGCGATCGGAGTGCTGGTGGATGCCGCCATCGTGGTCACGGAAAATGTCCTGCGGCATTGCGAGGCGGCGGAAGATAAAAAGGGGGGCAGGCTCAGCTCGAAAGAGACGTGGGAGGTTTGTCTCGTCGCCTGCAAGCAGGTGGGACGGCCGATATTCTTTTCGATGGCGATCATCATTCTGGCGTTTGTACCGGTTTTCGCGCTCTCGGGGCAGGAGGGGAAACTGTTCCATCCGCTGGCTTTCACGAAGACCTTCGCCATGGTCGGATCCACGGTATTCGCAATCACCCTGGTGCCTGTGTTGTGCTCGCTTTTAGTGCGCGGTCCCTTTCATTCGGAAGATCGCAATTACGTGATGCGGTTTCTACTTAAAATTTATGAGCCAACTCTGGATTGGGCGCTCAAGCATCGGAAGTCGGTGATCCTGATCGCGATGTGCATCCTCGCGTTCGCCATGATTGAAGCGTTTGGCTTGCCGGGAAATGTGGTGAAGAAAATCCGTGATTCAGGCCATCCGAATGTGGCGAATCTGGTTACCGGCTTCGGCAAGGAATTCATGCCCCCGCTGAACGAAGGCAGCCTGCTTTACATGCCGGTGATGATGCCAAAAACAGGACTGGCCGAAATCCAGCGCGTGATGTCATGGCAGGACGAAGTCATTTCCCGGATCCCGGAGGTGGAGACGGTGGCCGGGAAACTCGGGCGCTTTGAGACGGCGACCGATCCAGCCCCGACCGAAATGCTGGAAACCACCATTATGCTCAAACCTGAATACATCCCCAACGGCAGATTCCGCGTGAAGCGCAATCCGGCATGGCGGGAAGGGATGACCATGGCCAAGCTGCGCGCCGAGCTGACCGAGAAAATGAAGCTGGTTCCTGGCTACGTCCCGGCTTTTCTTCAGCCGATTGAGAATCGCATCCTAATGCTTTATACGGGAATACGCGCGCAGGTGGGGGTGAAAATTTATGGCGATGAACTTGGCAAGATCCAGAGCAAGGCATTCGAAATAGAGAGTTTGATTAACAAGATTCCGGGAGCCGACGGTGTATCGGCCTCACGGGTGCAGGGGAAACCCTATCTGAATATCCAGGTGGATCGCAAGGCGATGGCCCGCTATGGCCTCAGCGCGAAGGATGTTCTGGATGCGGTGGAAATTTCCATCGGCGGAAAAAACGTCAGCACCACGATTGAAGGTCGCGAGCGATTCCCGATTCAGATCCGGGTGCAACGCAGCGAGCGGGATGATATCGAGGAACTCAGCCGGATACTGATTGCGGCCAAACCAGCAATGGCATCTGCATCCGCAGTTCCAGGTGGCGGCGGTGCAATGGGAGGAATGGGTGGCGGTGGCGCAACGCCGCCTACGGCAGGAGGTGGTGGCAATGATGATAATCCATCTCCCTATATCCCATTGGGTATGGTGGCCAGGATCACGCGCGAAATGGGCGCGAATGAAATTGCCTCCGAAAACGGACTCCTGCGCTCCTACGTGCAGGCGAACGTGCGTGATCGAGATTTGGGCGGTTTCGTGGGAGAGGTGGAGGAAAAGCTGGGCAAGCTGGATATGGAGGGAATGACCTATAAACTCACGGGCGAATTTGAAAATCAGAAGCGTTTCGTCAAGACGATGCAGTTGGTTTTTCCACTCGTCTTGTTGGTGATTTTCGTGCTGCTCTTCATCGTTTACCACAGTGCCCTGGAGGCGGCCCATGTGATGCTGGCTGTGCCTTTTGCCCTGAGCGGCGGGGTTCTGTTGCAAAAACTACTGGGCTACAATTTCAACGGTGCTGTGTGGGTTGGCTACATCGCGCTATTCGGGACGGCGGTGCAAACGGGGGTGGTGATGGTAGTTTACCTTGAGGAAATGGTGAAGGAACGCCTCAAGGAAAAGGGCAGGGATTTCACATATGAAGACCTGGTCCAGGCGGTCAAAGACGGCGCGCGGCTGCGCCTGAGGCCCAAAGTGATGACGGTTGGAACGATTATCGCAAGTCTGCTGCCGATCATGTGGAGTCATCGCCAAGGCGCTGAAATAATGAAACCGCTGGCAACCCCGGTTATCGGGGGTATGATTTCCAGTCTCTTGCACATCCTGATCGTCACGCCGGTGATCTTCCTATGGTTGCGCGAGCGGGAGCTTAAAAAAGGGACACTTGGAGAATCCATGCGTCTGGATGTCGATTTGAAATGAGAAACTGAGAAAACATAAGCAAACTACGAACCTATGAAAAAGAGCAAAACCACTTTCACAATCATCGCAATGGCCGGTCTCGCGGTCTTCGCCGCCTCTTGCAAAGAACAGAAGACTACAGCAATCGATGTCCCGGGAGAAACATCTGCAGCCACAGCAGAAGCCACGGATGACAACTATCCACTGCTGACCTGTGTGGTCTCGGGGGAGGATTTGGGGAGCATGGGCGACGCATACGTTTTCGAACACGAGGGCAGCAAGGTGAAACTATGCTGCAAGTCCTGCTTGAAGGATTTCAACAAGGAACCCGGGAAGTATTTGAAAGTAATTGAGGAAGCGCGGAACAAGTCTTGAGGAAACAGCCAGATGATTGCTGCGGGGGAGTGCATGGGCATTCCGGAGCGGCGCATACTCCTGCTGCGGATAAGTATTTTTGTCCGATGTGTGCCGGAGTGGGTTCTGCGAAGGCGGGCGATTGCCCGAAATGCGGGATGGCGCTTGAGCGGAATCCCGCATGGAAATCCCCGGCTATAACCATATATACCTGCCCGATGCATCCGGAAGTCCGTCAGGATCAGCCGGGGGATTGTCCGATCTGCGGAATGGCCTTGGAGCGTGCTGGCGTGGTAGAAGATGCCGGGGAGGACGATCGTGAACTCAAGGACATGACCCGCCGCTTTTGGATCGCGGCGGTTTTTGCGTTGCCCGTATTTCTGCTGGCAATGGCCCATTTGATTCCATCGCAGGTGGTGCATTCGTTCGCCGGAGGCGAGACCTCGCGCTGGCTGCAATTCGTGCTTTCCACTCCGGTGGTCCTGTGGGCGGCGTGGCCTTTTTTCCATCGAGGCTGGCAGTCAATGATCACCAGACACCTCAACATGTTCACCCTGATTGCGATTGGTGTCGGCGCTGCCTACCTGTTCAGCGCAGTGGTGATGCTGTTGCCCGGTTATTTTCCGGCATCGATGGACCAGGAAATGAAGCCCGCGATTTATTTCGAGGCGGCGGCGGTGATCGTTGTTTTGGTCTTGCTGGGTCAGGTGCTTGAGCTCAGGGCGCGCAGCAACACGGGAAGTGCGATCAAGGCTTTGCTGGATTTGGCCCCGCCCAGTGCGAGGAAAATCACGGAACTTGGCGATGAGGAAATTCCGCTCGACGAGGTCAGGGTTGGCGATCTTCTAAGGGTGGTGCCCGGGGAGAAAGTTCCCGTGGATGGTGCGGTAGTTGAGGGTAGATCGAGTGTCGAGGAGGCGATGATTACCGGCGAGGCCTTGCCAGTTGAAAAAGTCGCAGGCGACAAGGTCACCGGAGGGACGGTCAACGGGACGGGAAGTTTCGTGATGAAAGCGGAAAAGGTCGGCAGCGACACGCTGCTTGGGCAGATCGTCGGGATGGTCGCGGAGGCCCAGCGCAGCCGGGCGCCGATCCAAGGTCTGGCTGACAAGGTTGCGGGGATTTTCGTGCCGGGAGTGCTGCTGGTTTCATTGCTGACGTTTATTTGTTGGGCTTGGCTTGGGCCGGAGCCGAAGCTTGCGCATGCGGTTGTCAATGCGGTGGCGGTTTTGATCATCGCCTGTCCGTGTGCCCTCGGTCTGGCAACCCCGATGTCAATCATGGTCGGTGTGGGGCGCGGGGCGATCGAGGGTGTGTTGGTGAAAAATGCCGAGGCTTTGGAGCGCTTGGAGAAGGTCACCACACTGGTGGTGGATAAGACCGGGACCTTGACGGCAGGAAAACCCAAGCTGGTGGATGTGCTTCCCGAACAGGGTTTTGAAGAAGCCGATTTTTTGAAAATGGCAGCGTCCCTGGAGCAAAGCAGCGAGCATCCATTGGCCCGGTCGATTGTTAGGGCAGCGGAGGAGAGGGGGCTACCCTTGTTGCCGGTAATGGATTTCCGCTCGGTGACGGGTGGCGGAGTGGCGGGGAAAGTTTCCGGTCGTGAAGTGCTGGTGGGAAAACCGGATTTTCTGCGCGATGAGAAAGTGACGGGCCTGGAGATGATGATAGCGATTGCGAAAGGGCTTCAGGAGGAGGCAAAGACCGCGATGTTTGTAGCGATCGACGGCAAGCCTGCGGGGATTATCGCCGTGGCGGATCCGATCAAACCCACAACCCAAGAGGCGATCCAGGAACTGCATGCATTGGGCTTGAAGATTGTCATGCTTACCGGCGACAACCGCCACACGGCGGCTACGGTGGCCAAGCGGCTTGGGATCGATACCTTTGAAGCGGATGTAGAGCCGGCTGGGAAAGCGGCGTATGTTAAAAAGCTCCGCTCAGGCGCTGACGGCGTGGCGATGGCTGGCGATGGGATCAATGATGCCCCGGCTCTCAGCGAGGCGGACGTGGGAATCGCCATGGGGACAGGCACCGATGTGGCGATGCAGAGCGCCGGCATTACTTTGGTGAAAGGCGATCTTCGAGGCATTGCCAAGGCGATCCGCCTGAGCCGGGCGACGATGAGGAATATCCGGCAAAATCTGTTTTTCGCGTTTTTCTATAACGCTTTGGGCATTCCGCTTGCTGCCGGTGTGCTGTATCCGGTTTTTGGCTGGCTGTTGAGTCCGATCATTGCCGGGGCGGCGATGAGCCTGAGTTCGGTTTCCGTTATAGGGAATGCATTGCGGTTGCGGAGGTTGAAGCTGTAGATGGACTTGATTGAAGCGCGAGTTCGATTGATTACCGGCGGCGGGCGCGTTTAATCTCATTGCCATGGATGAAAAAAATGTGCGCCGCAAAGATAAGGAAAAAGGATTTCCGTGGTTCGGGCTTGGGTTTTTAGTATTGGTCGCGGCTTTGGCGGGAATGCTTTTTACCGAGATTCCGGGAAAGGTGAAGCGGGGTTTGCAGGAGCTCGCGGCGAGTCGCGAGCCACGGCTGGTGGTGGATGAGGAGAAGATTGAAATGAGGGTGGAGCAACGTTTGCGGGCGGAGATGGATGAGGAACTTGCGAAGGAGCTGGAAGCGCTGAGGGCGCAACAAGCTGGGAAAAATGAAGCGGCGGAAAAAGAAACCGCTCCGCAGCCCGAGCCGCTGCTTCCGCTGGGGAAGGTGACGGATGTGCGACAGTTGCGCAGCGGTATTCCTTTCAATACGGAAGTGACCTTCGAGAAGGGCGGGATCGCCTCTGCCGAGCGCAGGGATGCGGGCAGTTACACGGCAAACTATGAATTGAAGCTACGATTGCCCGCGCCTGCGACGGGTATCGCGGACTTGGAAAAGAGCAATTCAAAGCTTTCCAAAATCCTCCCCGGATTGCCCGCGATGTTGGAAAAGGGGAAGGTTTCGCCATGGTTCAATACGATTTATGAAAACAAGAGCAGCCGGGTGAGGAAGGATGCGAATGCGCTGAACGAGCTGCTGACGAAACACAATGTTTACGACTGTGAGACAATTATGAACCTGCAGGCGGAAGGAGGGCGGAAGGTGCTTTTCATGCAGGCTGAAATGGATGTGGTGGCGGATGGATCGGATGGGGATCGATTGGCGACGATGCCGGACTCGATCGTGAACTCTTCCTATTACCAGCCATTTACCAGCTATGGGTGGCCGAAAACGACGCCGACGCCGAACCCGATGATTCCCGGTTGGGAAAAACGGATCGAGGGGGGCAATAAGGAACTGGCGGATCCGAATACGACGGCTGAGCGGAAGAAGTGGCTGCGGGATCGTATTGCGTTGTTGTTGCGGGGGATTTCCGTTCTTCAGGCGCGCAGTTATCTGATTGCGGAGTACGATCCGTTTATTGTGATTCCGGTGAATTTGCTCACAGCCAGGAATGATTCATTCGCGCCCAAGGTTGGAGATTACGCGGTGGTGGTCTATGGGGAAAAAATTTACCCGTGCATTGTGGGGGATGGTGGGCCGACTTTCAAAGTGGGGGAGGCTTCGCTGC
Source organism: Akkermansiaceae bacterium (assembly GCA_014379305.1). Classification (GTDB taxonomy): domain Bacteria; phylum Verrucomicrobiota; class Verrucomicrobiia; order Verrucomicrobiales; family Akkermansiaceae; genus Luteolibacter. The sequence continues at coordinate 6,927 of JACMMB010000272.1, read as the reverse complement.
GGATGGCGAAGGAATTGAACGGAAAGGCATCGCCTTACAACCGCCCGGTATCGGATTTGACAGTGAGTTATGTGGTGTTTCCCGGCAGTAAGGAGGAAAAAAATGCCGCGCCGGATTATGAGAGGTGGCGCCAAAAGTGCCATGAACTGTTAGCGGAAATCGGCGGGCTAGGGGCTGGTTATCAGTTGCACCAATGGGTGGATCTGTTGCTGAAGCCTGCGCCCGTGGTCGAAAAGCCGAAAGAGGTCACGCCTGTTGAACCGCCGAAATGAGGGGGAAACGGATTTTTTCGGAATAGTCAGCCCAGGCTTCGACGGATGCGTTCCTGCTGCCAGGCGCGGAAGATTTGGATGAGAAGAAAAGCGCAGATCAGGGTGACGGCGAGTTCAAAGAGAGGGGCGTTGCCGTTGTCACTTTTGCCTGACATGAATTTGGCGATTCCTGGGAAGTTCAGGATGCTGCGGCTCAGGCCGAGAAGGGCGAGAAAACCGGCGCCAATGACGCCGTGCCACAGCATTTTGATGGTAAACAATCCGCAAATCAGAAGGCCTCCACCCAGAGTCAGTGAGCCGAGCAGAAAGGCCATTGCAGAGTCTTTATCCATTTGGACCCTCCCCAAAAAACCCAGACCGAGGATCAAGGCGGCGGAAATGAAAATCAAGAGGCGGATCATGGGATCATTTCAAAACCCATGAAATGTGGGGAGAATAAAGATCCGGCTCGAGCAGGAATGAATCGTGGCCTTTGTCGGAATGGACGGTGATGTGCATCACGTCCACCTTGGAGGCTTCCAAGTGGCGGACAAGCTCTGACTGCTCCTCGGGATAGAAACAGAAATCTGAGTCGATGGAGAAAACGAGCCACTTCTGGCCGGCGGCTTTGCATTTATCAAATAGCCCGGCAGGCGTTGCCGCGTCGCCTTCGAAGAGCGCGTCGTATCTGGACCAGAGGTCGATGATGCGGAGGTAGGTGTTCGCATCGAAGCGGCGGACGAATTTTTTTCCCTGATGCAGCATGTAGCTTTGGAATTGGTCGCGGACACGATACCAGGCGAGGATGTCATCGGCCTGGATGACATCCTGGCGGGCGCGGTTTTCAATGGAATCGAGGTGGACGAAAGTTTTGTGGGAGATCATCCGCGCCAGGGCGAGACCATAGAGCGGGGGTTTTCCAGAGTAGAAATTGCCGCCGTTGAAATTGGGATCGTTTTCGATGGCGAGAATTTGTTCGAAGAGAATCAGACGGTTGAGAACGGTGGTTTTGAAGCCGGCGGCGATCGTGATGATGTTCCGGACCCGATCCGGCAGGCGGGTAGCGAAGGTAATGGCGACGAGTCCGCCGAGGGAAGGGCCGACCACGGAGCTGAGGATATCGATGCCTAGAAAATCGAGGAGTAAACCGGCGGCGTTTACCTGATCGGCAGCGGAGATGGCGGGGAAACCGGATCCCCAGGGATTGCCGGTTTCCGGGTTGATCGTGGCGGGACCGGTGGAACCGTAGCAGCCGCCGAGGTAGTTCGGACAGATCACAAAGAAGCGGTCGGTATCAAGGGCTTTGCCCGGACCGATCATGTTTTCCCACCAGCCATCATGCAGCTCGGGCTGCCAGATATCGCCGATGCCGGGGATGGTGGGATTGGTGCCTGCGGCGTGATGGGAGCCGGAGAGGGCGTGGAACAGCAGGACGGCGTTTGAGTTGTCGGCATTGAGCTCGCCCCATGTCTCGTAGGCTAGCGTGATGGCGGGAAGGGTGGAGCCATCGCGAAGGGAGAAGGGCTCTTCCGCATGGAAAAAACTGGTGCTGGTTTCAGCGGGCATGGAGTTAGATTGAACGTTGGATAACGAACGTCCAACACGGAAAAACGGGGGGTGGCCTGATGACTCAAGCTAGAGATCAAGGAGGGCAAGTTGCCATTTCATAAGAACCTCATCGGGCTGCGATTCATTCGCAGCGATGCTCTCAAGGACGGCTCGGGAGGCGATGAGAGAGCCATCGAGATCCAGACCGAGGGCGATTTTGTTACGTTTGGCGATGGTCGCATCCACGCGCTGATCGAAATCGCGGTCACGCTTGCGACGGGTGGAGATCGGACGTTCGGGCCAATCGGCTTGGGGAAGCGTATGCAATTCAGCGAGAATTTCCTTGAAGCGTTTCACCCGGTCGCTGCGGAAATGGGAGGGTAGATCGATTTTCTTTTTATCGGCCAACGAGATGCTCCACTCGATCAGCTGGCGGTTGGGGGCGACCATGAAGGATGGGCGATCCCACGATTCGGCTTCCTTGTCACGCCAGTTCCAGAGCGCGCGAAGGCAGGCCAGGCCGTATGGATCGAGCTTGCCGGAGCCGGAGATACGCCATTGGTCGTCCTTGCAATCATCGCGATCGGCAACTTTCCGGAGTGCCGCTTCGCAGCTTTCGGTGAACCATTCGTAACGGCCTTTTTCCTTGAGCCGGGCGACGATGATATCGCCCATTTCGAGCAGATAGCGGACATCGTTGAGGGCATAATCGATCATTTTCTCAGAGAGAGGGCGCTTGCCCCAATCCGCTTTCTGGGAAGACTTCAGAAGTATGATGTTGAAGTAATGTTCGACTAGATCCCCGAGCCCGAATTTTTTCACACCCAGCAGACGCGCGCCGATTTGGGTGTCATACACGGTCTCGGGCAGATTCCCAAACTCGCGCTTGAGCATGGTCATGTCATAGTCGGCGCCATGCATCCAGACCGTCGCATCCTTGAGATATGTGCCGAGAGGTTTCAGACTATCAATAGCCAGTGGATCTATGAGCACGCAATCATGCCCGGCGGTAAACTGAATCAGGCATAGTGATTCGCGATAACGGTGCAAACTGTCGGCTTCGGTATCGATGGCACATACCTTGATGCCGTCCTTGTTGTCACAGCCTGACAGGAAAGTTTGAAGCTGCGAGCTCGAGCTGATCATGGGAATCCCGTGGAGGGCTGCGGATAAAAATGCAAACCCCTCAAGTTGACAATGTAAATATGTTCCCTTGGACAATATTTCATCTGAACAGTTACTTCCGATTGATATAACCGGAATCGGAGGGATGGACATGAAAAAGGCCGCCGGGGCACCCACCCCGACGGCCAAGTTGAACAACTTCAACACACCCTAAGGTGAAAATGAGGCTGACAACTGCTGTTCACCCTTACATGAAAACACGGCTTGCGCGCGGTCTTCAGGATTTAAGACCCCCGGAAAGGGCGATCGTTCAAAGATTCCCTGATTATTTGAAAGTCAGGCCTGCAATGCGGTCCGGTCCGGGAAAAAGCGGGCGAGAATCGGTGCCAAATCCGTGGCTGTCTTTTCCGGCCATGCGGAAACAGCGGTCAGGATGGCCGCATTGAGGGCATGGTGTTCCGGCCAGTTTGGTTCGATTGGGATCGTGGCAACCACCGAGCGGATGATTTCCTTAGCCAGACTGCCGTTGGCGTGGAGGTTGGCCATTACTGTGGCGAGATCGACGGCGGCTTCGTCGGTTTTCCAACAATCGTAGTCGGTGACCAGGGCGAGAGTGGCCATGGCGATTTCGGCTTCGCGGCACAGGCGGGCTTCGCCGGCATTGGTCATGCCGATCAGGTCGAAGCCGAGAGCGCGGTGCATGTTGGATTCCGCGCGGGTGGAAAAGGCGGGTCCGTTCATGGAAACGTAGGTGCCGCCGTCGTGGAATCTTGCCGTGTGATTCGCCGCGGCCAGTAACAAATGATTCCGCATTTCCGCGCTGTAAGGATCGGCAAAGCCGACGTGGGCGGCAATGCCGTTGCCGAAGAAGGTGTGCTGGTCGCCTTTGCCGGTTTTGTCCATCAGCTGATCAGGGACGACGACATCGCGGGGGGCGAGTTCCTGGCGCAGGCTGCCAACGGCGGTGACGGAAACGACCCAACGGACATCGAGCGAACGCAGGGCCCAGATGTTGGCGCGGTGGTTGATTTCGTGGGCGAGCAGGCGGTGGCCGAGACCGTGGCGGGGGAGGAAACAGACGCGACGCCCGCAGAGGTGGCCTTCAACGATTTCGTCGGATGGATCGCCGAACGGGGTGGAAATCGCATGGCGGGTGATGGCCTCCAAGGAGTCGATTTCGTAAAGTCCGCTACCGCCGATGATGCCGATGGCGGGCTCTTGGGGTGATTTGATGCTCATGGTGATATTCTGAATGGAAAACGGCGTTGCCGCCATTCCCGTATTTCCATAGGTTTGATTTGCCGCGATATTCACTGTGGATCACGCGCCTGCAAGCTCCCGAATCAATTCCTGAAACCGACGATGTCACAAACCCGCATTTTTCTGATCCGCCACGGAGCCACCACGCTGAGCGCGGAAGACAGATTCGCCGGAGCAACCGATGTTTCGCTGTCCGATGAAGGTCGGGAGCAGGCCGGTCGTCTGGCGGATCGGTTGGCTGGAATTCCCGTGGCTGCGGTCTATGCCTCACCGCTGGGCCGGACGATGGAAACGGCGGATATTCTTGCCGCTCCCCACCGGCTGGAGGTCCGGCCACGCGCTGGTTTGCGTGAAATTTCGCATGGTCACTGGGAGCAGCTCACCCGCATGGAGGTGGAGCGCGATTTTCCTGACGAAGCCGCCTCGTGGGAGCAGGATCCCTACACCTTCGCACCGGAAGGCGGCGAAAGCGGTCTTGCGGTCACCGCCCGCGCCCTGCCCGCGCTTCTGGAAATCGTGCGTAGCCATGAGGGCAATCCAATTATCGTGGTTTCCCACAAGGCGACGATCCGCTTGCTTCTGAGTTCGTTGCTAGGATTCGACCCACGCCGCTACCGCGACAATCTCGATCAGGATCCCGCTGCATTGAACATTGTCGATTTCAAGGATCCGGTGCGGGCGCGGCTGATGTTGTTCAATGACACATCCCATTATTCCAAGGGCGGACTGGCCTTGCCGCAACCCACGAAAGCCTGCCTGTCCAAATGGTGGACCCATTGAGCTATGAAAATTGCCATCGGTTCCGACCATGCCGGGTTTCACTATAAACAGGAAATCATCGCGCATTTGCGTCATCAGGGTCACGAGGTAACCGATTTCGGGACCGGCTCCGATCTGCCGGTTTCCTACGTCACTTATATCCGACCGGTGGCTGAGGCGGTGACCGAGGGGAAATTTGAACGGGGGATAGTCCTCGGTGGCTCGGGCAACGGCGAGGCCATGACGGCGAACAGAATTCATGGCGTTCGTTGCGGGCTTTGTTGGAATCTTGAATCCGCCAGACTCACCAGGCTGCACAACGATGCGAATGTGCTCTCCATCGGTGCGCGCATGATGGATCTCTCCACCGCGCTCGCGATCGTGGATGTGTTCCTGATGACCGCCTTTGAAGGCGGTCGGCACCTGGAGCGAATCAGGGAGCTGGATTGATTGGTGGGGAAGCCGGTTGATTGCCACGAATCATGCCCGATTCTTAGCAAAAACCCTTATAAACATAGGGAAATGTTACCATGCGGATAATGACCCCGTCCCCTGCTAGGTTATAATAAGGGAGGGCACCGGTGGGGAATCTTTAACGCAATGGTGATGAAATTGGTCCGCAAGGATCCCTGCAGATGACATCCGCACCTCCATAAAACATTCCCCCCGCATCGCGCCTGTGGAGATCGTCAACCAGACCTAACAGCATCACTAAAACCCCCGCGAACATGTTCAGCGTTTCAAGTATTCAAGCATCTGTTATCAAATCACCATGCAACTACTTTGGAAAGATTTACAGCAATCCATCAAACCAATCCTAGCCAAAATCACCCCAATTGCATACAAATCTCCCTGAACTAAACACTGTTCGCTTCAGAATTAATGCTCACACGCGATGATATAGCCCAAGTCGAGCGTATCGAGAACGCGCACCACAAAGCGATCCACTCGACTTTCGCATGCCGCAACCAAGGCCCGAAGGCATGGAAGGCTTGGGAGGCTTGGGAGGCTTGGGAGGACGCGACCTCCGCATGGCATGCTCAGCGATACCCCACTAACAAGCTCTGGGAAGATGACTTTCTCGCAGATCTACGCGAATCCGAACGCCGAGCGATTGAAGAATCAATTTTCTATCTGGAAGTCGATCCCTAGTATTTTCGATCAGGCTACCTTAAGGAGCGCCTCATACGAGGACTCAAGGCAGCCAAACTCAGCGAGCGTGATCGCAGGCGACTCCGGAACGTGATCTGGAATGTAGCGGCAGGAAGAAACCGGAGAGAGTATCGCGACTACTGCTCACTGGCGGCGGTTGTTGGAGATGCAGACCTGATCCGGCTACTGGAGGACGTTTCCCCTGAACGAGACCAAGATGCCAAAGGCAAGTTCGGATACCTTCTATGCTTCCTACAGCAAAACACCAAACCAAGCGAACAAGATGTTCCATCCAACGGCGGGTAACGCACCAATTTGAATTCGGGCTTCAATCCCCGCCGTGGATGAGCTAGACGTTCGCTTAGAAAATCTCATGCATCGGCGACGTCTGATCTTAGTGGCTGTTCTATTGCTGGGCGTGCTCTCTGCATTGTTTGGGGCGTTCTTGTGGAACCGATATTTGGCGGTAGGACGCCAAGCGCGGGAGAGTCACTTTGTTGCGGTCTATTTCCTTGCAGCAGAAGTCTCGAGAGAGGCTGATTCGAACGGCCCGAAGGATATTGATGATCTTCTTAGGCCTTATGGTAGCCCCGAATCTGTACTCTTGAAGCCCTTCGATGACGGGCTTTTCTACCATCCACAAGGGGAGACATTCACCCTCGAGGAGCCTGCTTCACAATGGGTTTCGCTCTTTCGGAGTGACCGTCTCATTTCGACTGATCGGAAGTGGCCCCGTTGGGAATCAACCGGAGAGTTTGCGCGGAAGTTTCCAGAGCAAGAGGTGCCTCCCCCAGGATACGAATAACTGGCAAAACAAGCCGTTGGAGGCGGG
>JACMMB010000271.1 GCA_014379305.1 Akkermansiaceae bacterium | reverse complement strand
GTGATCGGACAGTCCATTTCACCCACGGGGGTGACTAACACCTCACCTGAGGTAATGGCGGAGGTTCGCAAGGCCTACACGGTTTTCGCCGATCCGGGAGTGCGGAAATCAGACGGCACAATAGACTCCACCAAGGTCAGAATCCAAATTCTCAATGAAAACGATTTTTAACATATTGCTGATTCTACACTCAAGTCTATGCCCCATGTTGGCGCAGAAGGATGAGAACGCCGCACCAACAGGATTCATTCGGGTGGTGAACGCCGTTGCGGCCGGAACCGGCCCCGCTTTTTTGTTAGTGGATGGGGAGGACATGCGGACCTCAGGCTACAAACTGGGGGATGCCACGGGTGGAATGGGGATGAAAGCCGGCAGCCACAAGGTGCTGATCAAAAGAGAGGGCGTGAAAGAGGGCTCCACGACGGTGGTGCTGGACAAGGACCAGACGGTGACTCTGATTCCTTTCACTGAGAAAGTTCCCGCGACTGATCAGGATCCGGCGCATTTTGAGATTCGGATACTGCGCCTGAAGCAGCGCCAGGTGGAAACCGCGCGGCTTGCGACCTTCGTTTCCGTTTCCGCAAACCCTGAAGTCAAGGTGGAGCTGGGTTCTGAAGATGGTAAGGCGGCGACTGTCTTTGTGAAGCGACTAGCGATTGCTGAAACACCGCTTAACTACACGCAGGGATATGCACCGGCAAAAATCAATGGGGCTCCGATCAAGCCCATTCCAATTGGCGGGGCTGGCAACTACGTCGTGGTGCTCTACGACGACACGGAAGGCAAGGTGCAGTCATTGTATTTCCGTGACTTCAAATTCCTCAGCGCGGACTGAGCGGATTTTCGTCTTCGGAAACTGCGTGAGGTGAGTTAGACAACTCCCATGCGTCGGCTTCGCAACGATCTGCCCTACACTTTCCGTCCGCCGAAATTGGGCTGCTGGTTGCGTCCCGTGGGACTGGCGGTGAACCGTGCGGTCCACCTGTCTCGCAAATATCGGATCGCGAAGATCGAGGATCACGGATTTGACCGCGTCCGTGAGTTGGCGGAGGCGGGCCACGCTATTTTGCTGGCTCCGAACCACTCCGACCACTCGGACCCGCATGTGGTGATGGAACTGGCGGCGCGTTATGCGATGAAAACCTGCTTCATGGGAGCGCGGGAAATTTTTGAAGTCAGCCCTCTCGCCGCGTGGGCCTTACAGGGGATGGGCGTCTTTTCAGTCGATCGTGACGGACCCGATCTATCCGCCATCAAGACGGCGATTGCGCTGTTGGAAAAAGGCGGACATCCGCTGGTGATCTTTCCGGAGGGTGAAATCTATCATCATCACCGCAGGTTGGATCCATTGAACGAGGGAGTCGCGTCGATCCTCCTCAAGACCGCAACGCGTCTGCCCGAAGGCAGAATGGCCTTCCTCGTTCCGGTTGGTTTGAGGTTTTTCCACGATCCGTCGGTAGAGGCGACTTTCCGCGACCGGCTTTCGAAATTAGAGGACCGCATCGGCTGGACACCGAAACCGCTGATGCCGGTGGATGATCGGATTCTACGGCTCGGGACCGGAATCCTCGCGCTGAAGGAAACCGAATACCTTGGCTACGCCGGTTCTGGGAATGTGCAGGAACGCCTGAACCATCTTTGCGACACGCTGCTCAAACTCGTCGAAAGCCGCTACCCCAGAGATGCCAAAGCGGTTACCCCGCCCGAACGTGTGAGAGCCCTTCGTTTCCGCATTCGTCGCCGCTTGTTGGACCTGGAAAAACCACCTTCAGCGGTTGAAAAAGAACTGCTGCTAGATGATCTTGATCGCGTTTTCACCGCACTTCAGGCGCACAGCTACATCGGCGACTATCTGTTGGAAGACCCGACTCTCGACCGCCGGGCGGAAACGCTGCTCAAGTTGGAGGAAGACCTTTTCGGCTTCCCCACCTATCCGGTGGACAGGACTGCACGCGTCATCGCGGGCGAGCCAATCCCGGTAAGTGACCTGTTGAAATCCGGTGAGCTTCCTGCAAAGGGCGGAGCGAGCCAGCTCACGGAGTTGTTGGAAACGCGGTTGGGCGAGTTGCTGAAATAGGGAGAATGGACGTCTCGTCCATTGAAAAGAGCGCCCTTTCCCCTGATGAATTCACCGTGCTCCGAAATCCGGCCATTCTTCTATCTGGCTGCCTTCGTTTTTCATCCATTCAGCCATCATTTCCTCGCGGGACATCGTCGGATATTTGCTCTTCGCATACATTTCGAACACCCACTTTTCGTATTGCTCCAGCGTTAGACGCGGTGGAGGCGGGTGGTTGGAGAAATCCGGGAGATTGAGATCGATGACACTCATGGGATATGGTGGATCAAGTCGTAGGCGTGAGGGCCAGCGTATTTTTGGCAAAGCTCGCGTAATTGAGTTTCACTGAATGCGCCCACATTTTCTTCCAACAGATACCGAATGTCGAGAAGGTCTCGGTGTTTTCGCTCCACCTGATCCTTGAGCGCGTGGAGCTTCATCGCGAGAAGTGATTCCAAATCGATCACCGGTATATCTCCATGAATGCCGGTTTTCTGGTCGGTAGCCGACATCCTGGCGAAGGTTTCGGGGCTAACCCACAGCAGATCGATCGGCATCATTTCCAGTGGATTGACCCGTTGGAATCGAGTGGCCATCGCCTCGAATGCGATGGTGAACCCGAGGGACTTCATCAGTTCAATGGCACGTGTTTCGTCCGCCCTGGAACAAATCCAATCCACGTCGTTTGTAAGTCTGGAATACCCGTGATGACAAACCGCCCAGCCGCCCGCCAAAAGGAGTGGGATACCTTCTCGCGCGAAGCGCTCGTGAAGTGAATGGGCGAACTCGGGGAGCATGGGAGTTAGGGAAAGAGGATACTGGCGGAATGAATTCCGCGGTCCAGTTATGAATCAAAGCAGCCTGGCCCGCAGCAGTTCGGTGACTTGTTTGGGGTTCGGCTTGGTGGCGGCGGCTTTCATGACTTGACCGGTTAGAAAGTTGAGCAGCTTCTCGTTGCCGGCCTTGACCGCGGCGGCTTCGGTCGGGTTGTCGGCGATGACCGAGTCGCAGAGGCCTTCGAGCGCACCGGCTTCGGCGGGTTTGAAACCGAGTGAATCGGCAATGGCGGCCGGGTCTTGATCCGGGCTGTCGAACAACACGGTGAAGACTTCCTTGG
>JACMMB010000270.1 GCA_014379305.1 Akkermansiaceae bacterium | reverse complement strand
CTACCCGATGCAAGCCTACAAAATCATGCACGGCCTCTGGGGCATGGGGCAGATGATGTTCACCAAATACATCATCGTGGTGGATGACGACGTGGACGTGCACAACACCAGCGAAGTCCTCTTCCGCCTCTGCGCCAACACCGACCCCCAGCGCGATTCTATTTTCACTAAAGGGCCAGCCGATGTTTTGGACCATGCAACCTCTGAAATCGCGATTGGAACAAAGCTGGGAATAGACGCCACGCGCAAACTCGCGGGTGAAGGATTCAAAAGGCCGTGGCCACCGTTAATCCGCATGAGCGAAGAAGTCTGCCAAAAAGTTGACGCGCTGTTCAAAACCAACCCGTAGCAGCCGACGTGAGGAGGCTCTGACTCAACCACCCATGAACGCCAATGAACACGAATCCAACCGCAGCAACTAACGCGAGCGATCGGCAATGGGGTCAGTTCTCAGAACCGACCACTTTATTTACGACCCCTTTACCCTTTTCTGCTGGTCTCCTTTGCCGACTGGATGAACCGTCGGCAGCAGGTCGTTATTGAATATCTCCACGGGGAAATCCGTGTGCTCAAGGAGCAATTGGGGAACCGCGCGCGTTTAAATGATGACCAGCGCCGCCGCCTAGCCATCAAAGGCCAAACGGTGGGTGCAAACATCTGCTGCGCCTGGTCAACATCGTCCCGCCGGACACCTTGCTGGCGTGGCATCTGATCGGACGAAGTCTCTAATGCGGCCAGTTCGACCTGCCCCATGACATAAGGTTTGTGAAACCAGCTCCGCCGGCGGCAACGTTGGTCAACTCCGTATCCGCCCATTCCCACGGCCAGAATCCCGGGCTCCATTCCTCTTCCTGACCACTGATCACACCAATGAGTCTCGGATCACCACTCCACCACCCAAACATCGGTCCACCTGAGTTTCCAGGAGTCAAATCAGCTTTGGTTTCAATTTCGAGTCCGCCATTGGAATCACCATCGGTGTCATCAGACGTTACACTTCCTTGGAATGTCGGCCGTTGAGCTCCTGCGATCGCGCTCGGATAGCCGATAATTGACCAATAGGGATCGTTTTCCCAATTATCCGTATATCCGTTATAGCCGAAGTACCCGAGTGCCGCGCCCAGCGGCTCATAAAGCCTGCAGACAGCCCAATCGTATCCCGTAACATTTCCTGCCACATCAAACCCACGGGCATCCGAAACATAAGATTCAACACCGGCGCCGTGCAATGACACGCCGTCATAGTAAGCGGGAACAAAACGCATCCACCAAGAACTGTTGTTCCACGGGACGACGTGACCGGCGGTTGCGATGATGCGATCCCCGATCAAGGTAGCGGAACCAGTCCATCCTCCACTTGTGAACACCTTTCCGGTGAGCCCCCATGGCCATGCCGGATCTCTAAACGCCCAGCGATCGTCCGGACCAAACACATAGAGCGGTTCAACACTTCGCTTGTTGAACCGGCTCATTTTCCGAAACACAGCCTGTGTCATTATCTTTGGAGAAAAGGATGCATCAATCCACGAAGGACGGTGAGAACCAAAGGGAGTCTTCGGATCAATCTTCCTGAAGAAGGATTCAGGTTTTTCCCTTATGGCTGTTTGTCCGGGCCGCGCATGCATTGCGTTTGGAAGATTCTCATTCAAAGGGAGATTGACCTCCCACGTCGCATGGGGTCCTGGATCCTCAAGACGTTGAACGCCGATTCTTGGTTTTTCCGACTTCTTGTCCGTGGTGAGATAGACATTTTTGGAAAGCATCATCTTCCTCAACTCTGCAGGGATCTTTCTGTCGCCGTGGATTGATCTTCGGTTCAACAGCTCTTCCAGAGTGTCCGGCTTTTGACGATCTCCCAAGAATTGAAACGGACAGGCGTCTTGTGAGTCTTGCTTCTTTTGTTCGTTGGGTTTCTTTGCCATAAAACATTATATGGGTTTAACTGGGTTAACTGATAGAAAATTGCTTTTTTGACGCTCCGTAGTTCAGAAATTGCTCGCAGCGGATGGCACTACTTACATAAATAACTCCATCAAGGGGAGGCTGGCAATGCCCGGGGGTCAGAATCCTGGTTTGCATTGGTAGTCAATCTTCTTTGACCAGTACCATCTAACTTTATGAAAAAGATCTCCTGCATGCCCAGCGCATCGTTGGCGGTTACGTCGATTGATTTTACGGCCACCAGAAGACCCGTATCGTCAGTCGTAAAATCAAGACCGGTGATTCCCATTCCAGCAGGAGCAGCAAGAGTTATCTGCCCAACAATCTGGTTGAGATTGGGCTGATCAGGGGATGGAGGCCTTACAATCTTTATTTGTTCGGAGGTCGGATGAGTTGGGTCTCCAGTCGCAAAAATGAGTTCGCGAAATGCCATTAGTTGATCATTGTGCGACACGACTGGGAATTCTTCGCTGACTTGCGGCGTATGAGTAAGGCGGGTGATTGGAGGCACAGAAGCGTTTGAAAAATCGTCCATGAATAGATCAAAATCATTCTCATCGCGGTCGCTCCGCGAAAAGACAATGTTTTTATGACTGGGTAGAAAATCGTGCCCGAAGTTGTCGCTTTGGTGGTTATTCGGGGAAGTGGCTTGCACCACTCCGTTGAAAAGCTGGTTCTGAACGTCGATGACGTTTATCGAAGGGTGAGAGGATACATCGGTGAATGCAATCAAGCGATCACCGGCCCAACATGTGCGGGATAGGGTTCGGGCGGATTTGTGGACCAGTGTTTGCCCGGTTCCGTCCAGGTTCATGGTGTAAATTCCATCCAGATCGGTTCCGCGTCCGGTGGATATAAACGAGATTTTATTATTCCCGGCAAAGCTCACATCCGGGAACTGATCTGAAAACCCGTTGTTGGACAGGTTCATTTCCGTTCCGTCAACCGATTTGAATATCTGGAATGCGCCGTTGGGCATCTTTCTTGCAAATACAAAGGTAAGGGATCCTGAACTTCTGGAGTGGCCGATGCATTCCAATCCCGGTGTAATCAGTGGTTCATCGCTTGGTAATGGCACACCGGTACTCGTACAAATTTCGCACGCCCCTGGAGTGAGGGGATTGCCGATACCACCTATTGTTCTTCCCTTCAGGGATCTTAGCTCAGGACTCTTGTCCAGTTCGGGGTATTCGGTCAAAGCCGCATCAACAAGCATGCTCTCATTACCGCAAAGGATGCGTTTACAGATTTCTGGAATGCGTCTCCCGTCTCCGCTGGGTTGAAAGTGACGAAGCCGGCAAATGAATGCGTAGGTATCCCTGGCTCTTTGGCTGACAATCCCTAGGACAATATACTTTTGCTGCGGTTTCAACCGGGCATAAAAGTTTTTCTTTCTCTTCTCCGTTTCCACCCTTGTGAAAGTATTCTTCCCGGACCATTGCAGCAGGTCTATCGCTTCCACATTTTTTACGTTCTTTAGAATGGGCGTCAGGTCAAGCAGGACGGGTTGCGATGAATCCAGCCCCGGCGGCGTTTCGAACGCTTCGGCCTCACCCAGCACCGCCACTACATTGCGAGGGATAGGGATGAATTTTACTCCTTTACGAGGGGACTGATTGGTTGGGACGGTCGCGCAGGACTGAAATAATAGCATTGTAACAACTATCACTGGGATGATGGCCGCAGCGAATAAGGGGCGAATGGTTGTCCTCATGGTGAGTAATGAGTTGTTGGTCACAGTTACTATTCCGCCGGAGTTCCCTTCTTGCGCGATATTGTGCGTCAGCGAGCGGGCGTCAAGCATCTTTCTCGGATTTTCGCTGAGTCGCTGAGTCCGGAACGGGCACACCTGCCGGAAAGGAATTGCTTTTTGTTGGCCCTGGGCGGTTCGCACCCCGAGATTGTGGATATCGCGCTGCCGGCCGAAGG
>JACMMB010000269.1 GCA_014379305.1 Akkermansiaceae bacterium | reverse complement strand
GATTTGCTGGGCGCTCGTTTTACTTCCCGGCCGGTTTTTGTAGCACTGAGAAGCTGGGCGTTTTGATGCAGCCGGCCGGCGGTATCGCTGCCTTCTTCAAAAATGAAGCGGCCCGATCGATTATCCCCGGGAAAAACCCAAAAACCCAAAGGGACGTTCAATCGGGCCGCCTGCTTTTGTCTTGCGACGGGGAAAAAAGACCACGGAACGGACGTTTAGTCAACCCGGTTTGAGGGAATAAATTATAAAAAATTTAACTCGCTGATAACTAGTTATTACCATCTCACTGCTGCGGCCGCCCATGTCAATCCGGCACCGAATACGACCAAAACAATCTTGTCGCCCCGCACAAAAGCACCCGAACGACTCGCTTCATCCAAAGCGATTGCCACGGCCGCCGCCGAGGTATTCCCATATTTGTCCAGGTTCACAAACACCCTTTCATTCGGAACAGCAAGGCGATCGGCGATCGCATCTATGATTCGCAAATTCGCCTGATGGGGAATCACACACGCAATGTCCTCCGGCTGCAGTCCGGCGCGCTCGATCACCATTTCGGCCGCCTCTTTCATCCTGTTGACGGCATGTTTGAATACTTCTTTGCCTTGCATCGCAAGCGTTGCCAAATGATTGCCGACATTTGTTGAAGTGATCGGGCAAGCCGAGCCTCCGCCAGGGATATTCAGCAAGTGGGTTAAATTCCCATCGGTTCCCATTTCCGTAGCCAATATCTCACCCTCATCCGGCTCTGCCCGCCGGAGCACCGCCGCCCCGGCACCATCTCCAAACAGCACACAGGTCGTCCGATCCTCCCAATTTACAAACGCTGAGAGCTTTTCCGCCCCGATGATCAGCGCGTTTTCGTAGGCTCCGGCGGCGATCAGGCGCTTGCTGATTTTCATCGCATAAAGAAATCCCGAACAGGCGGCGGAGATATCAAAGGCCACCGCGCGGCTGGCACCGAGTTGCTGCTGCACGTAGCAAGCCGTTGCGGGCGTCAATGTATCCGGAGTGATCGTCGCAACGATAATCAGTTGCACATCGTCCGCTGCCAATCCGGCCTGTTCCAACGCGCGCCGCGCGGCCTTGCTCGCCATGTGGGAAGTGAACTCTCCCTCGGCGGCTATCCGTCGCTCTCGGATTCCAGTCCGGCTGAAAATCCACTCATCACTGGTTTCCACCCGCTTCGCAAGATCCTCGTTGGTTAAAACCGTGTCTGGAAGATAGCTTCCCGTTCCCGCGATACACACCTGATAATTCGTTGCCAACCCGCTCATGTCCCCTAAGACTGAAATCCTTAACCCCTCCTAACAAGCGTGAATTTCCCACGACTCATCCGTGGGCATCTGAAGTGCAACTTGAGAATTCCGGCCTTATCCAAATGCGCGGAAATGTTTCAGTGAATAGGCGACTTTCGCTGCCAGATCGGCGCTCGGATTTCTCCGGTGCTCCTCAACCACCGGCTCAAGCCGTTTCAACAAACCGATCCCATTCGCCATTTGAATCGCAAGCCCCGGCCTCGCGTTGACCTCGATCATCAAAGGCCCCTTCTCCTTATCGATCATCAAATCCACTCCGAGATAACCCAAACCGGTCATCTCTTGGCAAGTTACAGCGATTTCGAGAATGCGATGCCATTGTGGCATTTGCACTCCAATTAAGGAAATCCCAAGGTCAGGATGCAAGGTCACCGGCTTGCCATGATGCACCGCGCGCACCGTGATCCCTGTTGCAATGTCGATGCCGATTCCCAGCGCACCCTGATGAAGATTGGAGCGGCCGTCGGATTCTTTTGTCGCGGCCCGCAGCATCGCCATCACCGGATAGCCGTGCAGCATCACGATCCGAATATCCGGCGCTCCCTGAAAGCTCAATGCCGTCAACAAGGCCGCCGGCTGCACCCGGTATTCAATCAAGGCATAATCCCGCTTCCCTCCCAGGCTGAAAAGGCCTGCCAAAATATTGGAAACGTGATTCTTCAGCTCCCCGGGAGTTACCTCGCTACCACTCGGCTTGACGAAGTTTTTCCCATGCCGCTTGTCGATCACCATGACTCCTTTTCCGCCCGATCCCCGGGTGGGCTTCACCACGAAAGACTCCCGCCCGGCAAGAAATTTTTCCACGATATTGGCATCATGTGGATTTCGTAAAACCCCGTATGTTTCAGGGACTGAAAGCCCCTCCGCCTCGGCAAGCGCCTTGGTCCGCAGCTTGTTATCCACCAGATCGTAGAGCCTTCTCGGATTGTTAGGCAGCAGGAAACGGGCATTCCGCATGTTAATCCCCACGACTCCCAATTCCCTCAGCTCGCGGGGGGTGCGGAACCATCGGTGCCACCAATGGGCACTGCCCTGCTTTGCCGGTTCAATGAAAGCGGATTCAGGCATTGGAAAACGTTTTGAAACGGATCAACTCCGAAAGGCGATAACCGGTGAAACGGCCGATCAACAAAATGCCCGCCAATAAAACCAACAACAACTCCGGGAAATAAAACGCCCAGTATTGGATTTGCGAGACCTCCATAAACCAATACGCACACACCGCCACCAATACAGATCCCCCCACCTGCGTGATCGCACTCCTTTTCCCCTCCTCTTCCCAAATAAGCGACATCCGCTCCAAGGTCCAGGCGATGATAATCATCGGAAACAACGTGATCTTGATCCCCACGCTCAAGCCCAATTTGTAGCTGATCACACCCATCATCATCATCAGCAGCGTCACTATAACCACGCAGGCGGCGACCCTGGGAACTACCAAAAGATTCATTCTGGATAGCAGGAATCGGAACCAAAGTCCGGCTCCCACCAACAGCGTAAACATCACCAAGCCCTGCACCAAAGGCAGCTCTAACAAAGCCAAAGCCAGCAGCACCGGCATGAATGTGCCCAGCGTGGGTATCCCGACGATGTTTCTCATCAAGACCACGACAAACGCCCCCAGGGGAATCAGCACGATATACCGGAACACCGCGCGCTCCGAAGCGGGCAGGGCCAGAATCGTTGAAATCAAAAACGGCGAATCTCTCAAATCCGTCAGAGTCGTCAGTGGAATACGGTCCTTCACCACCGTGAAGCTAACCCGCGAGTTCTCCCCGCCGGTCACATCCAACAAAGGCCCGCCGCCACGGTGCCAGACAAAGATCATCCGCCCATCGGGAATCGCCGATGGCTGGGCCGGATCCCTCACTTTCCAGAACGCACCGTCAAAATATTCCAGCAATGGAACCGGTGCTTGGCCGCCATTTTCCTCATCCAACCGCACTCCGTAAGCCAATCTTGCGGGAACACCGGCCATTCCTAACAAATCAATACCCATTGCGATTTCCGCATTCGGCCGGTTTTCCTTCTCATATAGACGCTTCAGCAAAACATATTCCTGTGAGGAACCACCCACCTGGATTTGGTCAAAAAGCGAAACGAAAAGAGCGTCGGGGTCCGATGAAATCGACTTTGCCCGCGCCACGATGCTCTTCGCCGCTTGGCCTAAAGACCCCGGCAAAACCGCGATTTCCGGGGCCACCGGTTTGCCCGAATCGGCCATAGGTTCAGCACCGCTTATCAACCCGTCCTTGAACCGCACCCGATAATAAAGTGACTGTCCGTCCTCTCTCGTTTCCGATGACCAAACAGCGGTGGATTCATCATTTTCAGTCTCCGTGGTGTAGTGGTAACCCAGCGAACCCGATTCCTGCCCGGCACTTTGCTGGACCCTGTCTGAAGGAAGCGCCAGTCGGGCCTTCACTTTTTTTCCGGTCGCCACGAAAGAAACCTTCGCTTCAACCAGCCACTCCTCCACCCGTTCTCCTTCCCAAAAAGGCACTCCCAGCGTCCGCGTTTTATATGCCGCCAAGCCTCCCCCTACCGCGATTAACAATATCACCGCAGTCAGCAGTTTCGCTTGGGCACTCATCAGTTTGAATCGTTCAGCCCGCTCAGCGCATGATCCTCTCATTCGCCAGATTCGTCCGCGTGGGATCAATCCAACCGAGTTCCTTGATCGTCGTCCTCCCGATCAAAATAGCGGAAAGCATATTCGAGCGATTGTTGAGGGTGAAATTCCCGCGCAGCTTTCGCTCGCCGATCTTGAATGACAG
>JACMMB010000268.1 GCA_014379305.1 Akkermansiaceae bacterium | reverse complement strand
TCGGAAAAAAGATAAAGCGTGTAAACCTATTCTGAGATTTACTTTTATTATTGTCCGATTTGCATATAAAAACATCCGATTAAATAAAATAAATTTCCGGGTGGCTTTTAAAAACATCCGATTTGCTATTAGAAAAAGCCGATTAGCTGTTAAAAATCTCCGACTTGCTGCTTTTTAGATCAGATTAGCTGTAAAAAAGGTCCGCTCCGTTAATTTGAGCCTCTGATTAACTGCCAGAAAGATCCGATGAGCTGATTTGAGCCTTAGATTTGCTGCCGGAAAGGTCCGCTTCGCTGATTTGGGTCTCCGATTTTCTACCAGAACCATCCGATTTTCTGCCTGGAGACTTTGATTTGCCACCGGAAGTGTCCGATCCGCTGGATAGCTTTTCCGGTCTTTTGGAAAAATCATGTCGCGGTCGGGAAAAATGGAAGCGAGGTGGGTTTGCAAGCGATGGGGAGCACACGCGCCCTCGCGTGTCGGCTTCGGCGCCCCCGCCGAAGCCATGCCAGCACCACCGGGAAAGCCCGCAGCACCGGGAAGGCCTGAATGGGGCGGGGGCGCCCCATCCTACACGCGAGGGCACGTGTGCTCCTTGGCATGGCGGATGGAATCCGCCGCCACGGTTAGCCCGCATCCCACAGGCGGGGGCGGGTGTGCTTCCCTGCGGAATTAGGGAAACAATGTGGTGAGAGCCTCGACGACGCCGTTGCCGACGGCTTTGGAGGTGATGAGGCCGTTTCTGGAGGTGATGAGGTGTTTGACGGCTGGCACGGCGTTGGCAGGGCAGGCGGCGATGCCGGAGTGGTTTGTGGAGAGCATTTCGAGATCGTTGTGACTGTCGCCCATGGCGAATGTGCGGGCGGTGTCGAGATCGAAGAGCCGGGCGACTTCGGTGAGGGCGCTGCCTTTCTGAAAGTCCCGATGGCCGAAGCGGAGGTAGATGGAGTTCCGTTGCCAGCCGAGGGCGGGGATTTCCATGGTGAGGGGGGTGATGTGGGCGACGATCCATTCCATTTCCTCCTCGCTTCGGGAAATGATGCCGGCGGGCTCTCCGGCCATTTCGATCCACTGGGCTCCGGTGTGCTCGCCGATTTCGTGGCGGACGTGGGCGAGGATGGTGCGGGCTTGTTTGAAGAGTCGGGAGATTTCCTTTTCGCAGTTTGCGTTCCACTCCTGGTCGGGGATGAACCGGCCGAGGGAATTGGGAAAAAAGATTTCGCGCTCGCGGGCGATGACCCAGTCAGGAATGAAGGGGAAGCTGCTTTCGACAAGCCCCTCGATGACCTGGTGCATGGAGCGGCCGGTGTTGATGCCCCAGACGGCGTTCCGGGTCTGGCGAAGGGCGCGGATGGTTTCGAAAAAGGCGCTGGGAACGGGGGGGCTTTCGGCAGGATCGTGGAGGGTGCCATCGAAATCGAAGGAAAGCAGGAGGGCGGGTGCGGGGCAGGCGTCGAGGGATCTCACGCGGGGAAGCTACAGGCTTTGCCGGGGTGGGCAAGGTTTGCGATGCGGAGCAGGAAGGGAGAAAAAGGCGGGGGGGTTCACTCGGCATCGAGCCAATCCCAGCCGTGGAATTTGACGAGTTTCCAGCCGGCGAGGACGATGGGGGTTTCCGGGGTTTTGGAAATGGTGACGCGGGCGGGGCGGGGGGTATTGAGATCGTCGGGCGGGGCGCCGGTGAGGATGATGGTTTTCCCTGTATCCGGTGAGACGAAGTGGAGCTGGGAGAGCTTGTCCGTATTCCGGCCAAGGGTGCCGCGCAGGAAGATGTTTTTTCCGGCGGGGGCGTCATCGAGCTTTTCCCAAGCGACATCGCCGATGCCGAGCAGGGAGTCGAGATCGAGACGCGCGGTTTCAGCTCTGAGCTCGACCCAGGCGAGGCGTGCGGGGTGACCGGTGAAGGTGATCGGGATGCCGATGAAATTTCCCTGGCGTTTCAGGTTGCCGCCGGGCGTGGGAGAGGCGGCGGCGAGGGTGGCGATTTCCGTTTTATGCGATTGGTAGGTGGTGGCCAAGTCCGGATAGGGACGTAGGGAGGCGAGCCGCATGAGATCCTGCGAGGAGGAGAAAAATGTGGCGATGCAGGTGAGGGCGACCTTGGAGTCTTTCGTGGCTTTTTCCTGATCGCCGGGGGCTGGCATGAGGGCTTCAGCCGCCGGAGTGTTGGGAGTGGTCTTGGCAGGGGTGCGGGAACGCAGGGCGAGGGCGGCGACGCCGGGGATGAGGAGGATGATGAGGATGAAGATCACGGCGGTGAACCTGCTGCTTTTCGCGGCGGGCTTCTGCGGAGTGTCTTTGGTTTGATACGCGCGATAAAATTTCGTGATCCCCTTGATGGGTGGCTTGTGAGTCTGGGTGTAGCGTTTCATGGTTTCACGAAGGATATGATTACAAAAGAACCGGGCTCCATGGAACCCGGTTCAAGTGACAAAGTCGATGGAATATCAGGCTTAGCGGCGGCGGCGGACAATCAGTCCGAAGCCGGAAAGCAGGATCAGCAACGAGCTGGAAGGCTCTGGAACGATGGTGACGGAGTAGGCGAGGAATTGGGCGTCGTGAGTGATCAGATTGTCGCGGGCTTCGCCAGTCGGATTGGTGACGATAGTCCCGGCGGCATTCAGCATCTTGACACTGGCTGATTGGAAATCGTTGTCGTTGGCGACGAAGAGGAAGTAGTCGGTAGGATCCGGAGTAGAGATATCCGGAACCAAGGCCATGCCTTCAAGTTTTTCGCTCAGGGTATTGCTGTTTTTAGCGCTGTTAGGGGAGTTGTTGGTGTTATACCCGAACTTGGCGAGGTCTGTGGCGGAAATCAGGTTCACTACTTCGATTGCGGAAGCAGGGGTGATGGCTGGATTGAGATTGCCAGAAGGGCTGATCTGTTGACCAGTCGCGTCAT
>JACMMB010000030.1 GCA_014379305.1 Akkermansiaceae bacterium | reverse complement strand
CTGGTCGTCGGCGACGTTCTGGTCTTCGATGATATGGCTCACTACACCATGGTCAAAACCACAACGTTCAATGGAGTTAAACATCCATCCATTGCCCTCCTGCATACCGACGGGCAGATTGAAACTGTGAGGGTTTTTGGGTATGCCGATTTCCGCGACCGCCTTTCCTGAAAAACATCCAATAACCCATGCGTCATTCCTTACTCCTCTTCACTCTCCTGCTGAGCCAACTTTCAGCCCAAATTCACGCCGATTTCACAGTCAGCCAGGGAGGCACATCATTAGGCACTTTTCGCGTGCTCCTGGAACATCAAAAAGCCCCGCGCACCTGTGCCAATTTCATTGGCCTCGCGTCCGGGAAACGTGCCTGGATCGATTCTAAAAACGCAGCGGTCCGCACCAACACCCCCTTCTACGACGGGCTGATATTCCACCGCCTGATTCATAGCTTCGTCATCCAAGGCGGTGCGAACGGAAAAGATGGCCCGGGCTACACCATTCTTGATGAATACGACCAAACTCTCCGTCACTCCAGCGCCTACGTTTTATCAATGGCCAAAGGACCATTCCCCAACACGGGAAGCTCCCAGTTTTTCATTACCTTGAGATCCGCCACCGAGCTTGACGATAAACACTCTGTTTTCGGCAAAGTCATTTCCGGCACCGATATCATTGACAAATTCAAAAATCCCGGCATTTTCCCCACTGGGGCAGGCGATAAACCGGTCACTCCAATTGTCATGGATTCCGTCGTCATCAGCGGGCCGGACTATGCCTCATTTGACTTGGCCGCTCCTTCGCTACGCCTGCCATCTGTGGGTAACACAACGTTCATCCCTGAGCGCAATACCGCCGCCTCCAGCTTTTTGCTCCGCTTTGACCGCAGGCCGAAAACCAATTATTTCTTTCTCCAATCGACCGATCTAGCTACATGGAGTAATCCACAGCACCTTTTGAGTCTCGACTCATTCGCCAACTACCAATTCTCTTACCTTTCGATTACGCAACCGAAATTCTTCGTTAACACCGCCACAGTTCAATACGAGCAGATACCAGAGGCTCCGGCGGATCTGGTGACCGGTGAAAAAACAGTCCGCATCCGTTATCCCAATGGTTCCCGAATCGATCTTACCCTCACCCCCGATTTCAGTGTTTGGGAATACGCGGACATCAATGGCAGTAATCTCGGCGATGGTTTCCTCAGCAATGTATTGTGGACAGACAGCGTCCCCTCTGCCGGCTTCCTGGCCGACACCATACTTCAGACACACCGAATCCCCCTGGGACGGCTTGGCGTCACCTTCGATTCGCCAGCAGGCCCTGAAAACCTTTCATCTTTGAATACGCAATTGTCCTTTCACACCGAAACTTCCGGCTGGTTGGAGGAACCTTCCGGCACATCTCGACGCCGATTGCCTTTCGAGCTTATCCAGCCGTGAAAGCAACGATTCTTGTCTCTTGCCTCTGTAACACTCAACACGTAAAGTCTAGCCATGAATAGCTCCCAACTCGCCTTCCTCGGGCCGATCGGCGGACCGGAAATGATCATGATCTTTGTCGTGGTCCTGCTTCTTTTCGGAGCAAAAAAGCTTCCGGAACTCGCTCGCGGTGTCGGCAAGAGCATGGGTGAATTCAAAAAGGCGCGTGAGGAGTTTGAACACGAAATCACACGCGCTGAGGATGAAACCCGTGTCAAGCCGGCGGCTGACAAGGAACCCCGCAATTCCTGATCGATATTCTTTCTTAGGAGCGTCTTTTCCCTGAGCGGCGGAAATCGTTGATGCCATGAAAAAGCCCACTTGCCTGGCGGCTTTTCTAATTCCGGCAATTCTGATTTTCAGCGCAATCCTGACGTCAACATGGCTTCGGATTGGTGAAACACCTCCGTGGAGGACGAAGGCAGCCTCGCCGGAATTACAGGCGGAATCACATGCTTCCGCTCCGGGAAATCAGAATTTCACACCATTCCGCTTTGCAACCTACAACGTCAAAAATTGGCTGATTTCCACCCAAAGCCCGGAAAAATCCACTGCATCGAAAAATGCCATCATCAGTATTCTAACAGCAGCCAAACCTGATGTCATCGGCCTGTGCGAGATAGGCAGCGCCCGGGATATTGCCGAGATCCGGCGCTTGTTAAGAGCCAGCGGACTCGATTTACCCCACACCTATCACAGCGGTGGTTCGGACAGAGTCCGGCATCTTGGTATTATTTCCCGTTTCCCCATCACATCCGCTCATCGTCCCGATCTCCATATTTCCGGAAAAGACTATTTCATGCAGCGTGGGATCCTTGATGTGACCCTCCGCATCGGGCAAAACCAAGTGCGTTTCATCGGGTTGCATCTGAAGTCCAAGCGCATCGTCCACGAGTTCGATCAGGAGCTTGTCAGAATCGAGGAAGCCACCCGGGTGCGGCAACACATCGACTCGATTCTCGGGAAAAATCCTGACGCATTGGTAATCGCGTATGGGGATTTCAACGATACCACCCGCAGTCTCAGCACCCGTATCATCTTTGGGAAATTCAGGACGCCTTACTATCTTGCTCCCGTTCATGCCAAAGACAGCCGCGGCGAGAGCTGGACCCATTACTTCGCCTTGCAGGATAGTTACAGCCGCATCGACTATGTCACCACTTCGCAAGCGATGAAACGACATGTGGATAAAAAGAACTCGTTCATCATCGACAATCCGCTCTGGGAAATCGCATCGGATCATCGTCCGATCCTGGTCGGCTTTCGTTAAAACTATTCCTCTTCCAAGCCTTCGCTCACCTCTTCGTCCTCTTGAAGCGGGATCGCTCTTTCAGGATTATCCAGATCTGTTTCCTCAAGCGGAATTGCTTTCAGAACTTCAGCGTTGTCCTCCATATACTCGGTTTCACCTTCCTCATCTTCTGCAATCGGTTCTTCTTCCTCGACAACGACCAAGGCCTTCTTCGGCGGCGCAATAATCTCCTTGATCTCTTTTTTCAGCGGCTCGAAAAAATTCCTCACCATCGGTGCCGCCATCCGTCCTCCGGATACAGTCTGGCCCGGCTTGCCTTCATAAAGCACGGCGAATGCG
>JACMMB010000267.1 GCA_014379305.1 Akkermansiaceae bacterium | reverse complement strand
GTCTTTAAAAAGCGCTTGGAAAGCTAAAGCCGCCCAACTTGCCCGAGGGAGGAAATACGAGACGACTAAACTTGTTTTCCGCGCTTTGGAAAGCACCTCCTACGTTTATACGGGAGTCTTCCTGACATTTCCAATCACCTCTAAAAACCACAGCGTTTTCGGCACCCTCACTTTTTAATAGACATGATCTCGCTCCTGTCGGTCATGAGTCACGTAGGCTAGACTAGCGTCCATCTGTTAGATTAAGGCTATCCAAGAGTGTTTTATCTTGTTTATCTAACGGATCCACCGGTAGTTTTTTGCCATGTCGATCAAGTCCACCCCATTGATTTTTAAAGATCTTGCGAAAAACCTGATTTTGGCTGCCGTGTTGATTCCCCAACTGATGGCAGCGGAAATCCCACCCATCGCTCCGGAAATCGTTTCCGCCTGGAAATTCAACGCAGGCAACATCGTCGTCGTCTTCCGTCATGACGGTGTCTTTCATCTCATCGATGGGGAAACCGACAGTATAGGGATGGAGCGTGGCACCTTCGAGTGGGACAAGGCTTCCGGAGCATTCAGCGCAAATTCCATCGTCGATACAAACGGTGAAGGTGGACTATCCCACCCTGAAGATGCGACCAGCATTTCAATCAGCGGAAATACACTTACCTACACGGTGGAAAACGAAGGTTCGTTTATCTTTACGCGTGTCGTCAACACGGCCAGTGCGATTGTCGGATCATGGTTCATTCCCGGCGATCCCACCACGGTTACGTTTCTCGCGGACGGCACATACTATGCCACGGATGAGGAAAATGATGCTCCTTTCGGCTATGATGGCATGGAGCGAGGTACCTACACTTGGAATTCATCCAACGGAATCCTCACAGCGTCGCCAATCAACGATACCAATGGAGACATAGGTTTGAGCCATCTGCCTATTGGATTCACAGCCATTGTCTCCGGTAATTCAATGACGGTTTCTGACGAGGATGAAACCACCATTCTCCGCCGCATCAACCCGATTCCCGCGCCGCTGACCGAGCCCGATTTCGAGGTCATTAAATTGGCTAATCACCAACAGACGAGTACCGCCACACCCACGCTGCTGCCCGTCCCGGTTGTTGACGATTTTCCATTCTGGGGTGAAGCCTATATTAGTGATACTGTGAGCGGTTCCGCCGGCACTTTGACGATTGGCGGACAAGCTGCCCGCCCTTTCATTGACGACGAAGGCTGGGCAATCGAAACCGAATATCCCACCCTGGCCGCACTCAATGCCAACGCCGCTTTTCCGAACGGGGCGAATTATCTCTTCTCCCGCTCCGGCGGAACCGCGACCTTGAGCTACCCGGCAGGCGGCGCATTTCCGCCTGCTCCAAAGATCCAGGGTGAGGACGGCACATGGGTCGACGGGCAATATGTGTTGGATGATAACCAGACACTCACTTGGGGTGCCCACACATCCTACGATTCTACCAAACATGCCACTGTCCTCACCGTCGTCGATATCGATACGGAGGAAGAAATCATGGATGAATACATCATTCAGGGAGATATCGTATCCTATGATTTCAGCGGCAAGCTTGAGCCGGGAACAGCCTACTACGTCTTGCTTGAACATGTCAAAATTGCCAATTCCACCACTTCCGGCACTGGGCCGTTTGCCGGGAAAATCGGCTATGCGCTTTATAATTCCAATACCCGCTTCGTCATGGTCACGCCTGACGAGCCCGATTCCCCACCTGACATTTCGGAACAACCGCTATCACAAAATCCGGCAATCAATTCGAATGTGACCATTTCTGTTTCGACAGTGGATGATAATCCCAGCCAGACTTACCAATGGTTTAAAGATAATGAGGAAATCATCGGTCAAACCGCGAACAGCCTCTCCTTTTTCGGTTTCGGACCGACCGATTACGGCCAATACAGGGTTGCTGTCAGCAATTCCGTAGATACCTCCACCAGCAATATTGCCATACTCAGCGGCCCGCTTGTCGAAGAATTGGGGATCAACCGCCGGAAATTCGCCACCCAAGAAACCGCCGGCACTACCGCCGTTACTGGCACGGACTTCGAGGTGTTTGTTGAAGGCCAGGGACTTACCCCCACCTTTCCATCAGCCTCCATGCAAATTTCAAAACCGAACGGCTCGCTGGTTCCCCTCAATTTTGACGAAGACAGCTGGGAACTGGACAATGAGTTCGTGTCCGAAGCGTCGATGCTGGCAGTCTATCCGAACGGCAATTATCAAATCCGCATCGGCACCGACTCTGTGCCCCTCACCATTGGCAGCGCCCCATATCCCGTGCAACCCATCATCACTTCCAGCGCGGGAACATGGCAGGCCGGGAAATTGCAAATCACCGCTGCCCAGGCCGCCGCTGGATTTACCCTCACTACCAATTCATCAAATGGCAATGGCACACTCGATCTTGAAATCAACAATTCGGAAGATGATATTGATATCATAGACGACGAGGTGGCAGGCTCGGTTGGCGGTCAGGTGCTCCAAACCACCATCCCCGGCGGAATCCTCGAGCTGGGTGAAAGCTATTCAGTTGAAGTGGAATTCGATGAAGTCACCGACACGGAAAATGCCAGCTCCTTCCCATGGGCAGCCCCTTCTCCAAGCATCACCACCGCCTTCGCGATTCTAAGTTCCACCACCAAACTTACGATCGAGGTGATTCCGAATCCACCCACCGATCCCTATCTTGCATGGGCCGCTGGTTTCTTCAATTCCTTACAACTCGCCAACTCTGCCATGAGCGGCCGGACCATCGACTTTGATAAGGATGGCATCGCCAACCTGCTGGAATTCGTCCTCGGCGGAGATCCCACCGTTGGAAATTACAATCTCCTCCCCATTCTCACCACCACTCCGATCCCTGGCGGGCGCAATCTGATATTCCGTTACAACCGCAAAATCGCCGCGAGCGGCATCCCCACGGTCGTCGAGCATTCCGTGACGATGTCCTCTCCGTGGATTCCCGCCATTGATCAACAGGACAATGTGACCATCGCTACCATTCCGTTGGATGACCTGACCGAGCAGGTCACTGTCACCATACCATCTACAAGTTCAGCTAGATTTGCGCGTTTGAACGCAGGCCAATAGCCAGGCCGCACAGTCACTCGTGACCGAATTCACCGCCCGGAAAAAGTCGGCAGCCTACGGCATCACGTAGTTTACTTTTCCTAACTATCCGGTTATACCAATCACATGACTGACGAACAAAAGCTCCAGCAACTCTTCGACGCAGCCCTCAAGGATTCTCCGAGGATTGACAAAGCGCCGGCCCCCCTGTCACCCAAAGCCACAATCCCTGCCGCCCACGCGGCTCCCGCTCCCCTAACGGAAACACAGCGTGAGGCTGCGGCTCCGCCTTCCGCGAATCTTGGTCTCGACGAAAAGGCGTCCTCCGAATTGGCAAATCTGTTGGAGTCTCAAAATCAGCGGAAAACCAGCAAGCTGCGACGCAACTCTTTGATCTCTCTTGCCACATGTCTCGTAATTGTCGGCGGTGGTTTAGGCTGGTTCGTGCAGTCTCCGCAACGCGTCCAGGCCTTCCGGCAAGCCGTGAAAGAGGCCCGCTCCGTAGGCGATATCGGAGCCATTCTTGCCAGTTATCAGAAATCCGTTGATCGGGTCGCCGCCCGCTCCAATCACATCAACGAGGCCACCGAAGCGATGGGCGTGAGTTCGAATCAGGACGATGCCGAGGATCCGAATTTCGAAGCCGAGATGCTCGCCATTAGCGGCGGAGAAGGCAAAAGCACCGCCCAACGAGACCAACTGCTTAAGGAAAAATTCGGCAAAATCGCGGAAGCCGCCCGGACCAAAGCCGGACGCACGACGGCTGAAAACTCCGCTAACAGCTCCCAGCCGAGCCGCTGAACCACTCGGGCAATGGGTCGGCCTTTTCCACCTTCTGGAGCGCGTTGGATTCATCCGGGAGGCGGTTGACTTTCGATCAATGGAGATTTTCTTTCCGCCAATCCCTCCCTAAATCCAAATTTTGACATGCCCCATCTTTTTCGAACGGTCGACGGCGAACTTCACAAACCCGGTGCCCCGATTTCCCTCACAACGGCGGACGGAGTGGTGGTCGAAGGAATCTGGGGCGGGTCAGCGCAGGTTGAGAAGTTGGGTTGGTGGCTCAAAAAGCCCGGACATGAACTTATGCAAACTGAAGAAGTTTCAGAGATCGCCATCCGCGATGAAGGTAGTGGGGAAATCCGCTGGGGTGCCGCACCCGCAAGAGCGCGGCTGTTATTCGTGCTTGCAGCCTCACCTTCCGGTAAAAGTTATCGTATTGCGAAAATGGTCACGACGGCCGCGACACGGGAACAGTCGGCATACTTCAATGAAGATCGGTTTTCGCTCTTCGGCGCTTTAAAGGCTGACGGAACGATCAACGAGATCCAACCTCTCACTCCCCCTCCTCCAGCTTCCCCGGCGCAACCCGAGTTGTTCTAAATCACCATAGGAGGCAATGCGCTAGTTATCGCACGAGCTATGCAGATGATATGATCGGGCGTTTCGGTAGCCGGTCTAGCTGTCTACCGATACAATTCCGGAGACTGAGAATCCGAACAAAAGCTATTTTTTCATCTGTCCATTGTTGGGCTTGTTCCCTGCGGGTATAACAGTTTTCTTGGCCTCCATTTCCCGCGTCCTTTTCCGCCAGTCTTTCTTCGCAGGGGCCTCCGCTGGGTTCGTGGCGGGGGAGGTGGCGTGATAGTTGAAGTTTCTCAGGCGCTTGCGGTCCAGGCGCTCGCCGATGTGGAGTTCCAAGATGCCGAGGAGGTTGAGGTCGCCTTTGGGAACGAAGCTGATCGCTTCGCCGCGCGCTTCGGCGCGGCCGGTGCGGCCGATGCGGTGGATGTAGTCCTCGGGATTGACGGGGAAATCGTAGTTCACGACCTGGGTGACGCCTTCGATATCGATGCCGCGGGCGACGATGTCGGTGGCGACGAGAACCTGGACTTTGCCGTCCTTGAAATCCTGGAGGGCGTGGAGGCGTTGTTCCTGGGAGCGGCTGGAGTGGAGTTTGGAAACCTTGATGCCGGAGATTTTCAGGAAGTCGGTGAGGCGGTTGGCACCGTCCTTCATGCGAGCGAAGACGAGGACGCGCTGCCATTTCGGCTGGCGGAGGAGTTCGAGGAGGAGGGCGTTTTTCAAATGCGGAGGCACTTCGTAAACGCATTGGGACACGGTGTCGGTGGGGTCGGAGCGCTTGCCGATCTGGACCATTTTGGGCTGATACTGGAAGCGTCGGGCGAGGGACTCGACTTCCTTGGGAAAGGTGGCGGAGAACATGAGGGTCTGGCGGCGCTTGGGTAAATGGCCGGCGATTTTCTCGATATCGGGCAGGAAGCCCTTGTGGAGCATGCGGTCGGCTTCATCGAGGACGAGCATTTCGAGCGGCTGGAAGTCGATCTTCTGGCGGTCGATGAGGTCGATCAATCG
>JACMMB010000266.1 GCA_014379305.1 Akkermansiaceae bacterium | reverse complement strand
GGCGGCGAAGAGCAAGTGATCGGGTTTTGGCCGATTTCCACCCTGGAATCATGCCTGATGTGACAAGCAGGCGGGAAAAAGTCACAAACTACGTGATTGCGTAATGGAACTATGGCCGATATAGGGTATTTCTAATACGTCGACGCGAATGAGACGCCCCCCACTCATTCGCCGAGGTAACTCCCCCCAAAAGTAGCGTCGGCAGACATTCCCCCCCGGTTGTCTGCCGATTCGCTTTTCCGGGGAGAGCGTTGGGGGCACAGGTTTATTTTTGGAGGATTTTCACCGCTTCGGCGATGCAGGGATCCGCCCAAGCGGCCAAGGCTTTGCTTTCGGTTTCCGAAAGGGAGGAAGGGTGGCCGGCCTGGCGGAAGAAATCCCGGTCGGTGTCGGTGATGGTGATTTTCGTATCGGGTTCGATGCCTTTGAGATGGGGGGTGTTTCCGGATGGTGTGTGGTAGGTGGCGATGGTGAGTCGCAAGGCGGTGCCGTGACTCATGGGGACGATGTTTTGGACGGAGCCTTTGCCATAGCTGCGCTCGCCGATGATGGTGGCGCGTTTGAGATCACGCAATGCGCCGGGAGCGAGTTCGGCGGCGGAGGCGGAATTGCGGTCGATGAGAACCGCGATGGGGTAACCGCGCTTGCGGCGCTGGCGCCCGGGGGTGTTGAGTTTTTCCTCGGGTTTATCGCGTTCCCTGACGGTGACAACGGTGTTATTCGGCGGGACAAACAGGCCGAGGATTTTGACCGTCTGATGGAGGTCGCCGCCGCCGTTCTCGCGGAGATCGAGGATGAGTGATTTCATGCCGTTGTCCTCAAGGTCGTCGAGCGCGGTTTCGATTTCGCGGGCGCTATGGGTTCCGAACATGGCCAGGCGCAGGTAGCCAATGGTCGGGTGCTTTGGCAGCAGGGTGGCTTCGATGAGCGAGCGTGCTTCGACAAAGCGGTGGGTGAGTGTGGTGCTGAGTTCGCCGGGGCGCTCGGGATTGCGAAGGGTGAATGCGGTTTTTTCTCCGGGACTGCCTCGAAGCATTTCAAGGAGCTCGGCGAGGGATAGATCGACGGCAGAGGTGCCATTGATCGTGAGAATGGCGGTATTGGGAAGGATGCCTGCTTTGTCCGCCGGACCTGATTTTTCGGTCGCCGATACAAACACATTTTCAGAATCCCTGGAAATGCTGAGGCCGAGGGATTTGAGCTCGTTATCGAGGGTGCCTTCCTTGGATACCATTGGTGCCATCTCAGGATGGATGAACGACGAGTGGGGATCGAGGCTGGAGAGCATCCCGTCCAGCGCTTGGTTGATGAGGCGGTCGTAGGCCAGCTTGTCGAGGTCCGGATGGCGTTTGCGGACGGCTTCCAGAACGGTCACAAACCGCTCAAGCGCGGGATATGCGGCTTCCTGCGGGTCAGAAGCTTTGGTCGGCTCCGCTGGAAGTGGGCTTGAAGCTGCAATGACGAGCCAGAGAAATCTCATGGCCAATGAGCTAGCATCGAATCAGATGCGCGGGGAGAAAATTTTCAAGAAGCGTTGGGCTTGCTTGAATCCATCAACCAACCCGCCGGATGCGATTCAAAGAATCAAGCATCCCGGCGGGCGGTTTTGGATACGGGGCCGAAGCCCCTATTTCTCCCCCCAGAGAATCGATTGGTATATTGCAGGAGACATGCCACAAAATAAAATGATCTATAAGTCACTTAAAAATAAAGAAATATAAATCAATGTATTTATGTAAGAGATAATTAGAATGCGCTCCCTGTAATATTTGCAGGATTAAATTGGATATTTTGCATGGTTTATCGGGCAAAATAGCCAGAGTTTCACTTCAGCCCATGGCGGGTGAGGAGATTATAAACAGAACGCTCGGATATTCCCAATTCGCGGGCAGTGCGGGCCTTGTTTTTGCCTGTGCGAAGGTAGGTCCGGATGAAGGCTTCGCGTTCGATTTCCTGAAGAGTGAGGTTCGGTTCGGATAACATTTCGCTTTTCCCGGAGGTCGGGGTTGGAGATTCAAGTACGGAAATGACATCCTCGGCATCAATGGTGTGGCCATCGGAGAAGGCGGTTGCACGTTCCAGCACATTTTCCAACTGCCGGACATTGCCGGGCCAGTTGAATTTCTGCAGGGCAACTGCCGCGGCATCCGTGAGAGTCCAGGTTTTGGTATTTCTGTTTTTGGCTATGCGGGCGAGGATGTTCTCGATGATAAGATACAGATCCTCTTTTCTCTCCCGGAGTGGTGGAATGATCAATTCGATGATGTTGAGCCGGTAATAAAGATCCTGGCGGAACGTGCCGGCTTCGACGCGGCCGTGGAGATCGACATTGGTGGCGGCGATGACGCGGGCGTTGGTTTTGATGAGTTTATTTCCACCGACACGGAAAAATTCGCGATCCTGCAGAACGTTGAGCAGCTTCGGCTGGAGTTCAGGCGGGAGGTCGCCGATTTCATCGAGAAAGATGGTTCCATTTGAAGCTTGTTCGAAGCGGCCCGCACGTGAGCTGCTGGCGCCTGTAAAAGCGCCTTTTTCGTGGCCGAAAAGTTCGGTTTCAAGGAGCTCGCGGGGCAGGGCGGGGCAGCTGACGGTAATAAAGTCTTCATGCGCGCGATTGCTGAGCAGATGGATTTGGCGCGCGTAAAAGGTTTTTCCGGTACCGCTTTCGCCGGTGAGCAGGATGGTGCTGTCGAGCTTGGCGGCTTTTTCGATCTGGCGGAAGAGAAGTTTCATTCGGGGGCTCAGCGTGGTGAGAGCCGTGGTGTCATTTTTGCGGAATGCCCTGGTGGAAGGAGCGGCTGGTATCGGGTTGCTGACGGCGGTGTGCAAAAGGTCAAAAAGTCGCTGCAGCTCGAAGGGCTTGGTAAGGTAGTCGGTGGCACCGGCTTTAAGAGCCTGGACGGCGGTTTCGGCATTGTTCATGCCAGTGAGCATGATCACGGGCACCTGCGGGAATTTTTTATGAAGTTGTCCGATGGTTTCGATTCCATCCATTCCCGGGAGTCCAAGATCGAGGACGACGGCTTCGATCCTGGAATCGATTTTGTCGATGGCTTCCTTGCCGGAGTTGGCGGTAAGAGGGCGCCAACCATGGTCTTTGGCGGCCATGGCGAGCAGGCGCTGGATGGTTTCATCGTCATCGACAATGAGTAAATTTGGAGGGAGGGAGGCCACTTCGGGGGATTTCAAATAATTGGATTATGAATGCTTGAATAGGGGATTCGAATGGAATCATTGAGCGGATGGATGAAGAATATTTGCCAAAGTTTTAAGCATGATTTCCGTAGTGAAAGGTTTTTGGATGAAGTTTTTATAATCCACACCTGATTTTTTGGCTGTTTCGTCATTCGCACGGACGCCGCTGACGGCGATGATGTTCGCATTGGGATTGATTTCAAAGAGCGCCTTGATGGTGGCCTGGCCGTCAAGTTGAGGCATCATCATATCCGTGATGATTACGGATATCAGCGCGGAATTCATTCTGTATATTTCGACAGCTTCGGGGCCGTTGCTTGCGGTGATAACCTGATAGCCGAATTTCTCCAGTGACAGACGGGTCATTTCGAGAATCGCAGGTTCATCGTCAATAATGAGAACGGTTTCGCCATTTCCGCAGGGTAAACCGCCGGCTTCCATCAGCGACAGAGGCTCAGTGGCCTGTGAGGTGGCGGGGAAATAAACGCTGAATCCGGTGCCTTTGTTAATTTCGCTATATGAGCGTATGAATCCGCCATGACTTTTGACAATGGCCAGGGAGGTTGACAGACCCAATCCGGTGCCCTTGCCGAAGTCCTTGGTGGTGAAAAATGGATCGTAGATTTTCTCGATTGTATCCTGGGACATTCCATGCCCGGTGTCCTCGACTTCGAGGCAGATGTAAGTCCCCGGTTTTGCGTCAGCTTCAACCAATGCATATTCTTCGTCGATTTCCACGTTGGTGGCCGAGATAAGCAACCGGCCGCCCTGCGGCATGGCATCGCGCGCATTGACACAAAGATTGAGAAGCACTTGATGAATCTGGGTGGGATCGCCTTCGATGGACAAGAGGTTGTCATCGAGTTGCGTTTCAATGCTGATGGTTTTAGGAAAGGTGTCACGGATGATCCGTTCCAGTTCAGCGATGATGCTGATGACGGAAACCTCGATGCGTCTACCTCCAAGACCGCGCGCGTAAGCCAGAACCTGGCCGATCATTTCAGCTCCCCTGCGAGTGCTTATGGCGATTGTATCCAGGAGTTCATTGCCACGATCATCGCTAATGCTGGAACGCAGCAACTCGATGGACATGGAAATGGGAGTTAGGACGTTGTTAAGGTCATGTGCGATACCGCCGGCAAGAGTGCCAATGGATTCGAGGCGTTGAGCCCTGAGGAATTGTTGTTCCAGTTTTTTGTGTTGGGTGATGTCCGTATTGATCACGAGAATCGCCTTGGGTTTGCCTCTCGCACTGCGGACGAGATTCCATCGGCTTTCGACAGTCATTTTGTTGCCCCGCTTGTCCACATGCTGAAGTTCTCCGATCCACTCACCATGCTCCATCGTGGCTGACAGGGCGTTCAGATAGCTCTCGTCCTCGGTAAAAAGCAGATCTTTGACCGACTCCCCGATAATTTCCTCCTTTGACCATCCATAAAGCCGTTCCGCGCTTTTGTTCCAAAAACTGATGCAGTGATTCAGATCGCAGGTGAAAATGGCATCGCGTGCCTTGTCGAGGAGTGAAGCCTGTTCAAAAATCCGGGCATCCGCTTCCTGGCGGTCCATTTCGGAAGCGGCCCGCGCCGCGAAGATCTGGAGGATTGATTTTACCAAAAAAGAGTCCGGGATGGGCTCGGTGAAGAGGATCGCAATGAGCCCGACGACTTCCTGGTGATGATTATAAAGTGCGATGCCCGCATAGCCCTCGATTCCCAATTCTTCAATGATATGGTCGCGTGGAAAGAGTTCACCCACTCCGCGCTCAAAGACACAGATGCTTTCCACGAGCACCTTCTCGCATGGGGTGTTTAGCAGGGTGTATTCAATGTTTTCCTGAAATTTACCATTCAGAACAAATGAGAGGGTATTTACCGAATGAGATTGGGAATTTATTTTTCCGATCAAACCGCCGGTGGCTCCAAGGGATTCAACCATGTTCCGTGTCAGCAAATTATAGAACTCCTTGCCGATACCGTGAGAGACCGATTGGGCGACTTTGACAACGACGTCGCGGGTCCGTTCCTGCTTTTCACGATTGTGTATGGCGGTGATGCCGAAAGACAGGTTGTCCGCCAATTCCTGTAGCAGCTTTTCCTCATCCTTGCTTACGGCGTTAATCTCATTGGATATCAACGCGAGGAATCCGAAGCATTTCGATTCATCCTTCAAAGGCAGGCAAATGAGACTGCGGAAGCCTCGTCTGAGAGCTTCGTCCTTCCAAAAAAAGCCAGATCCTTCCTTGCTGATATCCTCGCAGATGACCGCTTTCCCGCTGCGGATCGTTCTTCCTCCGGGTCCGTTGCCGGTGGAATGCGTTTCCGAATAACTCAGTTCGATTTCCGTAAGGTAGCCCTGTTCCGCCCCGACATGTTTGATGGGAATGATTTTTTGATCCGGGCCGTTGTCCGCATAGCCCACCCAAGCCACAGAGTATCCGCCCGCCTTGGTAACCAAATTGCAGATGTCTTCAAGCAGCTGGCTTTCATCGGTCGCACGAATAAGAACCTGATTGCAGGAACTTAGCATTTCGAAAGCCCGGTGCATGCTGATCAGCTTGAGCTGGGCTTGCCTGTGGGGCGTCATGTCGGTCATGCCACCGATCATCCTGATGGGCTTGCCGTCGGCGTCAAAGATCACTTCGGCACGGTCGAGAACGTGGGCATAACTGCCGTTTTTGCGAAGGAAGCGATATTCGCTGAGCCATTTTCTTTGTGTGCCGGCGGTTGCTTCAATCAGACTGTTCCATACGCGATCGCGTTCATCGGGATGAACCCGTTCCAGCCACCCGGTGATTGTCGGACCGCGTCCTTTGCCTTCAAAGCCGAAAAGCTCCGAAAAGCTTTCGTTCCACCACAGGTCGTCAGTGGCGATGTCCCAATCCCAGATCGCGTCAGTGGTGGCGGCGGCCACGGATTTGAAGCGTTCATTGCTATGGATGATTTTTTCAGCGTCACGGTTTTTCCCGATCGCCAGGCTGAGCAGTTTACGCATGTCCTCCACCCTGCTGACTTCCGTTTCAGAGGGTTTGTGATGGCAATGATAGTAGCAGGTGATCACCGCGATCGCCTCACCCGAATTGCCCAGGACCGGGACGCTCCAGCAGGATTTGATTCCGGAACTGATAGCGAGTTCACGGTAAACGACATGATGCCGGTCGATGAGTATGTCCTCTACGATGACCGTTTTGAGAGTGGCAATCGCCTGGCCGCATGAGCCGCTAGAAGGATCGGCATTTATGTTGTTCAAGGCATCAATAAAATCTTCAGGAAGGCTTGGAGCAGCGGCAAGGCTGAGGGATATATCACCTCCGGAAACAAGTTTTAAAGAGCACCAGGTATTGAGCGGGGACAGGCTTTCAATGAGCTGGGTGGTTTTACAAAAAATGTCGAAAAGCGGCTTGCCTTCCACCACCATTTCCAAGAGTTCGGTGTGGGCCGTGTGATATGATTTGTCCCGGGAGACGACTTCATCCTTGCGCGGCAGGGTTTGAATGCGGTCTCCCATCAGGCTGAAAGAGTAATCAAGAAGTGTGATGACTCAAATTAAATGCGAGGAAGTGTCAGGATGAACACCGCTCCAGAGCCGCCGTCTTTCCGCGCTTCGCAAACGAGTGTGCCGCCCATTGCAATGGCGAGACGCTTGGAAAGGGCAAGACCGAGACCGACGCCGGGCTTGGTTTCGGCGGCCTGTTTTGCGGATTTGTGAAAGGGGCGGAAGATACGGCAACATTCCTTTTTTGAAATTCCCGGCCCATGATCACTAAGGCTGATTTCGATTTTTCCGGGTAGGGCGATGGCTTCAATCAATACGATGGGAGGTTGGGAATTCGCCGCATATTTCGCCGCATTGTCGATGAGATTGAAAAGGATGTGTTCCAACGCTGAAGCATCCAATTTGGTGATCATTGGAGAAGTCGCCCGCAACTCGAGTTTCAGGCCTGCCGCGTCGAGACGGGATTCGAAGCGCTCGCGCATGCTTTCCAAAAGCCCGCCAAGTTCCTTTTCCGCAACGCTGCTGCGGGCGCTGCCACGTTCAAGCTTGGAGAAGGCGAGAACGTTTTCGACAAGATGGGAAAGCCGGTCCGCCTCGCGGGACAAGACCTGGAGATAGGCCGGGCGCTTTTCCTCCCTGACCGCGCCGGTGCTGAGCATGTCTGAATACAGGCGAAAGGTGGTGAGGGGAGTGCGAAGTTCGTGTGTGACAGCGGAGACAAACGCGGCCCGGCGTTCACTCAGTTTCATTACATTTGCGATCAAGAGAGATGCGGCGAGGAGCGCAATTCCGGCGGCAAGCCAGCCGACAAGTAGGGAAATCGATATGGCGTGCGGAACGGATTCCAAAGGAGTGCCAAGAGAGCCTGGGGAAAGCTTGAACGGGAAGGAGGCGAGGACGAAGGAGTCGTCAGGTTCGCCAAATACACGGATGAGCTTGGCCTCAGGAAGGAGTTGGCTCGCCTCGGAAAGTAGAAGGGTTTTCAGTTTCGTCTCAGCAATTAAGGAACCTTGCGCGAAGCTTTGTAAGGACATGCCCCGGCGTATTAGGAAGAGCGATTGGTCATACCAGATCGGTTTGAATTCGCCGATCGGATTTAACACCTCCAGTTTGCCGGGAGCCGGGATTTCAGGCGGCGCCGTACTTTGTGTTTTTGCTTCGCTTAGGCCGAGGCCAGTGCCGTAATTCTGCGCTGTCTTGGACAGTGCTTTGTCGAGCAGGCGCACACGGTTTTCTTTTTCATTCCAATTGGCGGCAGCCTG
This sequence comes from Akkermansiaceae bacterium, assembly GCA_014379305.1. Classification (GTDB taxonomy): domain Bacteria; phylum Verrucomicrobiota; class Verrucomicrobiia; order Verrucomicrobiales; family Akkermansiaceae; genus Luteolibacter. The sequence continues at coordinate 11,392 of JACMMB010000266.1, read as the reverse complement.
GGCTTTCTCATCGCCCCGCATCTTGCTTTGAGTCGGCGGTGCGTATTCTTGCCGGGAGATCGAACTATCCTCAGATTTTTCATCGTTCCGGGACGTTTCGCTGCTGGTGATGAGCTGCGGTAGAAGCCCGCCTACGGATTCAAGGGCTTGAGGGTCGCCATTTCCGCGAATCGCAGCACCATCGGGGGTTTCAAAGCGGACGATTACAGGCAGTGTCGTTTGTGGCTCCGAAAGGAAAAGCTGGGTAGGTATCGCATTTTCCTCAAGCAGGATGGAAGCACCCAGAGAGTCCATTCTCCAGAGTGAAAGGCGGACACGCTCCTGCAGCTCGGCGCGGATTTCGGCAATGGCGCGGTCACGCTCGGTCCTGAGGACGTTGTGGGTGAGCCACCACATCGCGGCAATGACCAGAAACGCACAGCTGCCGAATGCGCCCCACACCCAGAAATTCCGGTTCCAGCTCATCGATCCCTCTCAGGTTGGATGAAACGGTAACCTTTTCCTCGCTCGGTAATGATGAAAGCCGCGATTTTTTCGCCAAGCTTGGCGCGGAGATGGGCCATGTGCATATCGATGGTGCGGGTCTCAATGCGCTCGGGGTCGAGATTCCAGACCTGCCTGAGGATTTCACTGCGGGTGACGATGCGGCCATTGGCATCGGTGAGATAGCGGAGGAGCGAGTTTTCCTTTTCACTCAGATCGGTGAGCGAACCGTCACTGAAAATGATCCGGCTTTCATTGAAATCGATGACCGCGCCGAGGATATGGAGGCTTGGCAGGGAAGAGTGGCGCTCGTGGGTGCGACGCAGGACGGCATCTACCCGGGCGAGAAGTTCCTTCATGCTGAAAGGCTTGACTACATAATCGTCCGCTCCGTTGACAAGTCCACGCACCCGATCCTGCTCCTCACCGCGTGCCGAAAGCATAATGACGGCTTGTCCAGGTCGGGATTTTTTCAGGGCTGCGAGGATTTCAAAGCCCGAAGGACCGGGCATGACGATATCAAGAAGGAGCAGGCGGTAATTTGCCTTGAGGGCGAGATCCATGCCCGAGTGACCGTCCGAAGCCTCCAAAGTACGATAACCCCCGTATTCCAGAGTATCGACAATGCCGGTCCGGACGGCAGGATCATCTTCTATGACGAGGATGGTTGGAGATTCGATCATTTTTCAGAAATCGGCGATGGGAGATTGAGAGTGATTGATGATGACTTGCAAGGGCGCACTTTTATACGAGAGCGGGAACGCGCCACCAATGCGTGTCCCGGCGGTGTGCCGCATCAGTCCTTGAACTCGTATCCAAGCAGGCCTGCTTGTTTGCGGGTGGCTTCGATGATGGCTTGGTCGAGAGTCTTGCCATCAACTTCCGCGTGTTTTTTGAGTTCGGCGGCAACATGGGCCTCGCGTTCTTCATTCAGGGTTTTGATTTTCGTCTGGATAGCGGACCGCCGGGCGGCGGCATTCTCGATAAACTCCTTCCGCGCTTGAGGAGAGAGGGCTTTCATTTCTTCGGGCAGTTCTTCGATTTTGAGTTCGGCCGGGTCGATTTTGTTTTCACGTAGTGCATCCACAAGATCCCAAGCGGCGTTCGAGTAATTGTCACTGGATTTGGTGAGCGCCCTTTGGACCGAGGCTCCGACCCCAGCGTTCGTTTCAGCATCATTGTCAGCGCGTTGCTGGTTGGCTGCGGCTTCTTTGCGCTGCTTGCCGTATCCGAGGTAGGTTTTATTTAGTTCAAGGCTGAGTTCGGCGATTTTTTTGTCCTGAGGGGCATTAATGTGGGCGGCGGCGATGTCCTGATCGATCACAAGAAAATCACCACCGCCAATCGCCGCGCCGTCATGCCAAGAGCCATTTATTCCCTCTTGGCGATTGCCGCAATGGATGGTGTTGACGGAAATGTTTTTTGCGAGCGCTTCTTTGCAGGCGGAACGGTAATCCACCCGGCCCGCGTTAAAGGGTTCGTTTCCAGCGATAAAAATGGCTTTATAAACGCTATCCCGCTGATCCCAGGCAAGATCAACAAGTGAGCGTTGGATGACTGCCCCACAATATTCATCGCCACCGTTGGTCTTCAGCTCGAAAAGTTTGTTACTTAGACCATCGAGGTCGCGGGTCATCGGGCTAATGAGCCGGATCCAATCATTCCCAATGGCGTTGTTGTTATTGCCATATTCATAAAGGGCGACTTCCACGAATGGCGTTTTCCCATTGCGTTTGGCGTCAATGAACGTGTTGACGACCTTCCAGAGCTGCGTCCTAGCCTGATCGATAAGGCCGTCCATGCTGTTGGAAGTATCCAGAAGCAATGCAATCTGGATGCGGTTGTTATCGTCAATTGCAGGTTGATCAATCGGCGGTTGAGTGGCTGGCAAACGCGGGTCGGCTGCCGGTTTAGCAAAGGCAGGGACGGGGTTTAAGACCGCGAATGAGATGATTGCCGCGAGGGCTAGGTTGGTGGATGTTTTCATAACACTGTTTGTGTAACCTGTTGTTTTCAAGGTATCTGTAAAGGCACTGTAAATTCGAAAACCGATCTACAAAGTTCCTGGAAAGTCGCTTTTTCGGGCCATGCGCTAATTAGGTCTTGTAATGTGGGATGGGTGGGCTAAATACCGCGCCCCTAATTATGGCTAAGAAAAGTTGGATCGCCCGTAACAAGCGCAAAGCAAAGACTGTCGAGAAGTATGCCGACATACGGAAGAAGCTCAAGGAAGAGAAAGACTATGTCGGCCTCTCCATGTTGCCTCGCGATGCAAGCCCTACACGTTTGGTCAACCGCTGTGAGGTTACCGGTCGCCGCCGCGCTTTTCTCCGCCGCTTTCGTCTATCCCGGATTACGTTCCGCGAGTATGCGTCCGCAGGACTCCTGCCCGGGGTGACGAAGTCAAGCTGGTAAGCTGGCACGCCTACCGCTAGGTTAGCGCGGGACGGTAATCACTCGTTCCCGCGTTTTTCACATGCCCATTTACGAATACGTTACCGAAGCCCCCGACGATCCCGAGCGATCGTGCAGAATCTGCAGACGGGGCTTTGAATTACGGAGACCGGCGAATCGTGAGGCGCTGGTCATGTGCTTGCTATGCAAGCACCCGGTGAAAAAGGTTATTTCGCAGGTGAACACGCCGCGGATTGCAAAACCACTGTCCGTGTCCGATGCAAAGAAGGCGGGCTTCACGATTCTGGAAAAAAGGGACGAGGGGGTGTATGAAAAGCTTTGATTTTACCATTGCCGACGTGTTTGCCGGGATGAGTTTTTTTGCCAGTAACTCGGTGAGCCATGATTTTCCAAGTCCCGTGGCTGCAATGCTGTATGTGCTGGGTATTATCTTCTTCCTATTGCTAAATGCGTTTTTCGTGGCGTCGGAATTCGCGATCGTCAAGGTCCGACCGAGCCAACTCGAGACACATGGCAAGGAGACCGGGGCGGATACTTATCGTGCCGTGCATGTGGTGAAACATCTCGATGGCTATCTTTCAGCCAATCAACTTGGAATCACCTTCTCGTCCCTGGCCTTGGGCTTCCTTGGCGAGCCGTTTGTAAAAGGACTTGTCTCGCCTTTGCTGGCACGGACGGGCATGCCGGACGAAGTCATTTATTGGATTTCACTGATCATCGCATACGCCTCGTTTACTTTCCTGCATGTGGTGGTCGGGGAGTTGTTGCCGAAATCAATCGCGATCCGTCGTCCACTGGGGACAACAATGGCGCTCGTCGGGGCCTTGCATGTCTTTTACAAGACCTTTTATCTTGTCATTCGGTTTTTCCAGGGCACAGCCAACTGGTTGCTTAAAAATATTTTCCGGATTGATCCGATCAGTGAGGGTGAACACGTCCACTCTGCGGAAGAGCTGGCAATTCTGGTGACCCATTCCGGAAAATACAAGGAGGTCACTGATACGGAGCGCGAGATCCTGATCAATGCCTTGGAATTGAACGAGCTGTGGGTCCGGGATGTGATGACTCCAAGAAATGAAGTCGTGGTGCTGGATGCGGATGAGCCTTTTGAGAAAACCTTGGATGTTGCGATCAGGAGCAAGCACACGCGTTTTCCTTTGGTCAAAGGACACCTCGATCAATCAATCGGACTAATCCATATCAAGGATATGTTCAAGCTGATGAACGATCCAGACCCTGATTTGATGCGGATCAAACGGGAGTTGAAAATGGTTCCGGATACGATGCCACTGGATTCGTTACTTAAGTTCTTCTTAAAGGAACATGCCCACCTAGCAATGGCGGTCGATGAGTTTGGAACGCCTGTAGGGCTGGTTTTCCTGGATAACGTGATGGAGGAGCTGGTAGGTGTCATTCAGGACGAATTTGATAATGAACATTCCGCTTTCATTCGCGTGAATGATGAAGAGTTTGTCGTCGAGGGTTCAATGACACTCAACGATCTCGAAGGATTCGTACCTGAAATGTATTTGGAAAGCGGGGAGGTGACTACCGTGGGCGGGTATATTACCCAGCAACTCGAACGTTTCCCCGAGGTTGGCGAGACCTTGGAAATACTTGGTTTCCAGGCAAAAGTGACAAGCACCGATGGTCGCAGGGTTGGCCAGGTTCATTTCCGCAAGTTGGAGGAAGTGCGGGATGGTGAATTGTCCGAACAGGGCCAGGAGCCTGCGGAAGTCGCTTAATCCGGGCCTCCGGCAGCAAATTCTCGCAATCAGAAATTACTTTATGTTTTCAGACTATTCGCGCCAGCCACTTCCTGCCTTGACAAGCCATCACCGATTTATTTGAATTTCTTCAGAGCATACGGTAAATGCACCGTTAGTGCTTTTTCCAGGCGTCGCTTGCTTTTCTCAGTTACATTTTATTGAAGCCCGGCACTGATTTTCCGCATTTTATGAAATTTATCATTACGACCCTCCCATGAATATGGATATCACTTCCCCAATCTGGTATGTGGCATACGTAATGGTTCTGCTCGGGCTAGCGGGATACGGCTCGCATCGTCTGACGATCATTTTTCTATACCTGAAACACGCGCGCAAAAAACCGTTTCCAGCGCGGATATTCTCCGAATTGCCATTGGTGACTATCCAGTTGCCTGTCTTCAATGAAATGCATGTCGTGGATCGGCTTCTTGAATCGGTGGCCAAGTTGGACTACCCAAAGGACAAGCTGCAAATTCAATTGCTCGATGATTCAACGGACGAAACGGTTGAAATCTGCCGGGCCGGAATAGCTCGTATGGTGGCGAACGGATTTGATGCCCAGCACATTCACCGAACTGACCGGACCGGATACAAGGCAGGCGCTCTCGAAAACGGCATCCGCTACGCCAAAGGGGATTATCTATTCATTTTAGATGCTGATTTTGTCCCGAACGCCGATGTTTTACAGAAAACCATTCATTTTTTCTCAGACGATAAAATAGGAATGATCCAGACCCGCTGGGGCCATCTTAACCGCACCTTCAATGTTCTGACCCGCATTCAGGCGATGTTTTTGGATGGTCATCTAGAGTTGGAGCAAACTGCACGCAACCGTTCGGGACGTTTCTTCACTTTTAACGGGACGGCGGGAATCTGGAGGAAATCCTGTATCGCCGATGCCGGCGGATGGGAACATGATACCCTTACGGAGGATATGGATCTCAGCTACCGTGCCCAACTAAAGGGCTGGCGCTTCATTTTTCTCAATGACGTGGAAACACCCGCCGAGCTGCCGGTGGACATGGATGGCTTCAAGAGCCAGCAGCATCGCTGGACCAAAGGCTCCATCCAGGTTTGTAAAAAAGTTCTTCCCGCAATTTGGAAGAGCGACGTGCCATTATTCGTGAAAATGGAGGCTACCGCGCACCTCACATCGAATTTTGCCTACCTCCTGCTGATCTGTCTTTGCTTCCTGATCTACCCGAACCAGCACGCACAACCGGATTTTGGCAAACTAAGCATTTATATTATTAACATCCCGATTTTCTTTTTTGCCTCGGTTTCGGTAATTCTGTTCTACCTAACCTCGCAAAAAGCGCTCCGACCCGATACATGGTGGAAAGAGATTCCTTATCTGCCGCTGCTGCTTGCACTCGGCATAGGAATGTCGATTACCAACGCAAAAGCCGTCATAGAAGCGCTTTGCAATCATCAAACCGCATTCATACGCACTCCGAAATATGGAATAGAGCAAAAAAATTCCGATTGGAAAAAGAGCAGTTATAAAGCCATGAAAACGCTTACGCCTTTTGTCGAGTTGCTTTTCGGATGCTTCTTCCTTTTTGTAGTCATCGAGGCAGCCATGCAGGGCAGATGGTCTTCCGCCATTCTCTTACTTCCATTTCCGGTCGGCTTCTTCTACACTTCGACTGCATCATTGGCACGGATGCTGCCTACCTTTACCAGTTCCGCTCAGAAACAAATGCCTGTCGAGAAAACCCAAAACTCGAAATAGTATATGAAAAGAGGGTTCACCCAACTGCTCCTGCCTATTATCGGTCTGTTGTTTCCGCTGATCATCAACAGTTGCAGCTCCTCTGTGGAGGATAGGCGCAACAAAATGCTTGTGAGCGTAAATGATCAGAAGATGGTTTTACTCCGCGATGGTAAGCCCATAAAGACCTACAAAATATCCACATCCAAATTCGGACTGGGCGATAAACCAGGTTCGAACCGCACCCCGTTGGGCCGGATGAAAATAGCCCAAAAAATCGGGAATGGCGCACCGGCCGGAGCTGTTTTCAAAAGTAGAAGACCTACTGGCGAAGTCATTAGACCGAATGCACCGGGACGCGACCCTATTGTCAGCCGGATCTTATGGTTAACCGGAACCGAATCGGCAAACCGCAACACGTTCAGAAGGTTCATCTATATTCACGGCACCCCGGAAATGCACCGGCTTGGCACACCGGCGTCATACGGCTGTATTCGGATGGGCTGTAGTGACGTGGTCGATCTATATGACCGGGTTGGAACGGGTGCTGATGTTTACATAATCCGTGGTTCGATCCAGGAAGTAGAGCCCAAAAAGGTTTACACGGCGTCTAGCAACGAATCCGCTCTCAAGGACAGATCCTGAGCTTGGCAAACATCAGCTTGACAACACTGAGAATCTTCATCTAGTTTTCCGCCCCCTGAAAAGGACCAGCTTCATTCCACAAAATTTATATCATGGCCAATACCAAGTCCGCCCTTAAGCGAATCCGTCAAACCGAAACCCGCACTGAGCGTAATCGCGCGGAGAAAAGCCGTATGAAGACTCTCCGCAAGAAAATGATTTTAGCTATCGAATCAGGGAACAAGCAGGATGCCGTAAAGGCCAGCACTGTATTTACATCGGTTGTAGACAAGGCAGCAAAGCGTAATCTCATCCACCCGAACAAGGCAGCCAATCTCAAGAGCAAAACAGCCAAGGCAATTGCTGCGATCAGCTAGGCTTTTATTCGGCTCCGGGATTCTTTTCCCGAAATAAGCGGGCCGAACCATCGGTGCCGCTTTTTGTATGTATTATGCAAAACCCTTCACCAAATCGCGCGGAAACAGCCGCCAAAATCGCCTCCAACCCAAGCAGTTATAAGGTTTGCGAAGGCTGCGATTCCATCGTTGGCAGAGCGACAGCCATTTGTCCAAACTGTCATAGCTTCCGCTTTGACGGCAAACCGGAGACAGTGGTGAGTCAGGCGGTTATTCTTGGCAGCAGGGAACAACGGTCGGTCACCGCCGAGGATTTAGGCTGATTGAATTCACTTTTTATAGATGCGACTTCCAACAAACCATGCCCGTCGGATTTAAAGAATGGCAGGTTGTATGTGACGCCTTGGGCAATGGCCGGCAATCAATCTTGATTCGTAAAGGTGGAATTCATGAGGGGCGGGCAGGGTTTTCCTTTGCACACAATTCCTTTTACCTATTCCCGACACGATTTCATTCCCAGTATGACCAAGTCAGGGAAGGTAGTTTCGCACAACAGCCGGAATGGCAGGTTGGAGACACGGTCTTAATCGCTCATCATGCGAAGGCTTCGCTTGCCTTGACCATTACCAATTGGACACAGATTGAAGCGCTTTTCCCTTATCACATTTATAAAGAGCAGACTTTAAGAGAGCGTTTCGATTGGGAAGGAAAAGGTATGGCCTCAAGCTCTATTCATCTTGCCTTGATCCGGGTTTCAAAATTGAAAGAGCCCTTGAACATCCAATATCAGAAATCTCTAGCTGGCTGTCGATCTTGGGTAGACCTTCCCGAAGTAATTGGGAGTCGTCCCGAAAACGCCGTACCAGTTATGAATGAAGATTTATTCAACTCTTTATACGAGACAATTGCAGGCATTAATAGCTGTTACGTAAAGATTTAACTGCCAATAAGATACGAAATTCAGAATAGAATTTTTCCTTGTGGAATAAATTAAAGGTTGCGGTAGTAAATTTATTTAATTACAGGTATGCGTCTTTGGCGAAAAAAACGCATTCTGCACTCACTCATTTGCAAATTGCGCCTCAAATTCCGAGATCAACTTAATCTTAAACAAACATGAGAATCACTAATTTCCTGACCCTTGTCGCAATCCTTTTCACTCCTTTTTTCGTCAGCTGCAGCTCAAGTTCGAGCTTAAAAGTTCTTTCCAAGAACGATATCAAACAAAACGGTGGATCGGTGTCTCCCACCCACAAGTTTTCTGTTTCCACAGCCTCCTCCACACTGCTCTCCGCGGCATCCGGCAAGCCAAAGGATAAGCACTCCATGCCAATCTACTCCTTTGGAGAGCGCAACCGCGTAGTCCGCACCACGGCATACACCTGCTCGGAGGACGATCATATCTGTTACGGCAGCAAGAACGCGACAGGCACGGATCTCCGCTACTCCAACCGCGTTCGCAGCGCGGCTGCAGACTGGTCTTTCTATCCAGTAGGAACGGTTTTCCGGGTGAAAGGCATGTCTCAACTCTATGTGGTCGACGACTACGGCTCCGCGCTCACTGGCACCGGCACCATCGACATGTATCAACCTAGCAAGGATCTGATGAATCAGTGGGGCAGTAGAAATGTGGAGGTCACAGTAGTTCAATGGGGATCTTTCACACGTAGTGCTGAAATTCTCAGCCAGCGGACCAGCTACGGGCATTGCCGCCAGATGTTGGCAAATATCACCCGTCAGCGTCCTGATCTTTCCAGTGTTGCCGTCCAATAAGCAAAGTCACTTATCCGAGTCATCGCTGATCACTGACCGGTGCAATCAAACGTGCAGCACTTTGAGCCGCTCCGAACAGGAACGGCTTTTTTTTGTGACTGCTTGCCGGTAACTTCACCAGCGACAGGATCATTTTGCGGTTTCTACCTTCCCCCATCCACTGGTAGATTCATTGCATGAATCAGTCTGAAGTCACACCGAAGAACATCGTTCTTATTGGCTTCATGGGCAGTGGTAAATCGACTGTAGGGCGGGAGCTGCACCAACGGCTGGGTTATCACTTGACCGATATGGATCAACTTATCGAAGAAAGGTTGGGTAAGAAAATCTCGGAAATTTTCGTTGAAGAGGGCGAATCCGCCTTCCGTGATTTCGAGACCATGCAGCTGATGGAAATTGCTAGGCAAACCGATAAGCGTCATATCATTTCCACAGGTGGCGGCATTGTCATACGTCCTGAGAATCGATCCTTGTTACGCAGACTTGGGTATGTCGTATGGCTGAACGCACCAGAAGAAGTGATCAGCGAGCGGACATCCAGAAATCGTGATCGCCCTCTGTTAAATCATCAGGACTCAAGGGCCAGGATCGCGATGCTCCTTGCCGAACGGGAGCCATGGTATCGCGAAACCGCTCATCTTAAAATCGATACCGCAGGACTGGATTCACATGAAACTGCGGCCGGTATTCTGGAAAGCGCGCGCTACTTTTTCACCCATCCGGCATGAATCAGCAGGTACAGACGATCAAGGGCTGGGCCGCTGAATTGGGATTCGATGACTGCCGCATCGCAACCGCGAAGCGTGCGACGCACGCCGAAGAATTCGAAGAATGGCTGGCGGATGGCAAAAATGGCGAGATGCAATGGTTGGAACGAAATCCAACGCGTCGCTGCGATCCGCGTGAGGTTCTGCCCGGCTGCAGATCGATAATCTGCCTCGCGGTCAACTATTACACGGGTAGCAGCCCGTTTCCGGAGGGGCATCCTGAGGATTACCGGATAGGGCGTTATGCATGGAATGACGATTATCATGATATCGTGGAAAAGGGTCTTGCCGAATTTGACGGCAAGCTCAGGGAAATTGGCGGTCTCCAGCGCTTCTACGTCGATACCGGCCCTGTACTCGAACGTGACTTTGCGAGCGATTCAGGACTCGGGTGGAATGGTAAATCCACCGTCCAAATTCATCGTCATCTGGGGACTTGGTTCTTTCTCGCGGAGCTGCTCACTACCCTGGACCTTCCTCCAGATCCTGAGTTTGGCGACCATTGTGGCAAGTGCCAGCGTTGCATGACCGCTTGCCCGACACAAGCGATCACGGCACCGCGCATGCTTGATGCCCGCCGCTGCATCTCCTATCACACCATCGAAAACAAAGGGGTGATCCCGCTGGAATTCAGACGGGCGATGGGGGATCGAATTTACGGCTGTGATGACTGCCTGGATGCATGCCCATGGAATCGCTTTGCGAAGCAATCACGCCAAATTCGTTTTCAGGCGCGTGAAACCATCTTCGCCCACAAACTACGGGACTTTTTGGAAATGGATGATCACGATTTTTCACGGGTTTTCGCCAAGTCGCCAATCAAGCGCATCAAGCGGGCTCGTTTTTTGAGAAATGTCTGTGTGGCTCTTGGAAATACGGGGACTACCGAGGATCTTCCGGCACTGAGAACTGCAGCTAACAGCTCCGAAGCATTGATTTCAGAGCATGCGGAGTGGGCAATTTCCGAAATCGAAAGCCGGAGGATGGGATACCCGGGGCTGGCGATAGGGCGGTTGCGAGCTGAATCGAACATTTCTTGAAACTTCTTGGTTGGAGAAATCCTTCATGCCGAAGGATTTTGCCCTTTTCGCATGGCTCCAAGTTCGCTGTATTCGCCCTGCGGAAATGATCCTTCCGCGCGATCTCACTATTCTCCATGCTCACGCTACTTGTTGCTTTGCCGATTCTGGCGTTTATCGCCATTCTTCTTGGCTCTCCGGCCCGCCAAACCGCAATCGGCGTGGCCGCGCTCAACTTCATCCTGGGATTCGCATCGGTATTCAGCTGGGATGATGAGATATGGAATTTTTCCCTGCGGATCCTTGATCGCCCTGCATTGCATCTGAGCTTCGGATACATGGATGGCATGAGCGTGGTGATGGTGCTCCTGTCAGTGATTGTCGCGCTTGCCGCCGTTCTCTCAGGCAAAGCTCCTCAAGGAAATGAAAAGCTCTATTACGGTTCATCCCTGTTAATCGCCGCAGGGGCGAT